>JAQBWB010000013.1 GCA_027623355.1 Nanobdellota archaeon
GTTTTTAGATTAAGAAGCAAGGCTGAGCCTGCGCTAACCGAGGCATTGCCGGGAGGATTTCTATGGGGCCGTTCACATGTATGTGCATAGCATCCTAAGGTCGAAATTCTTTGACCTTCCAAAGCAGGTGCGTTGCGAGGGGTCGACCCCCTCCCGGGACGCAGCACATTCAAGGAATAATCTCAGGAATTTCGAAGATGGTTGCTTTAGCAGCCTACGAACGCTAGTGACTATGCTATGCACATACGTTTACATCTTTCATAAGTATATCTGGCCCACAAAAGTTTATAAAGCAAGATTAACTCTAAAAACACATGGAAATGCGCCCTTTATTTGAGAAGAAATACCATCTGCTTGAAGCAAAGCACTGGTGGTTCAAAGCAAGACGAGATATGATTCTAAAACTACTAAGATCTACTAAAAAAGAAGCAAAACTAATAGACATCGGCTGTGCTGGAGGAACAACCCTCAAATTTCTTACCAAAAAAGGATTTTCGAATACCTCAGGAATCGATCTCAGTGCAAATGCAATTAAACACTGCAAAAGCAAAGGGATGAAGCAAGTTTCCTGCCAGGATGCAACAAAAACCAACTTCAAAGACAACACTTTCGATACCCTCATTTCCTCGGATGTCGTTCAAAACATTCCTGATGACTTGCAAGCACTAAAAGAATGGCATCGTATAGCAAACAAAGACTCAACTTTAATCCTCTTTACCGATGCCTACCAATGGCTCTGGAGCAAACACGATGAATCAGCAAAGGCACTACGCAGATATTCCCTATCTCAACTAGAAAAGAAAGTAAAACAAGCGGGTTGGAAAATAGAAAAAAGCTCCTATTGGAATATGATGCTACTTCCCCCTATTGCAATAGTAAGGTTCCTAAAAAACCTAGTCAACAACAAAGAAGGAGACGACCTAGATCTGCCACCGAGAATACTTAACCGTCTAATCACCGCCTGGATGAAAACAGAAAACTCACTTCTAACACATATCAATGCTCCCTTTGGAGTAAATGTAATGATTGTAGCAAGAAAAAACTAACACGAAAGATCTATTTCCAAAACCTTCTCATCAACCAAGGACTTCAATAAACACAAACCGCTAGAGTAATCGGCCCCTTGTTCTAACAACACCCATGTGCCCTCTACAGCAATAACTCCATACTCTTCTGAAGTAACCAAATTATGATATTCCTCATTTGAAACAAGAAGCGCACTTCGTTTAGGATCATTACGTGCCTCGCTCAGCTCAAGAACAATGTATTCTGGAGCTGCTACAACTTCCGGTTTGTGAATCATATCTTTAATTCTATACACATATTCCCGATTAGAAAGATGAGGCAGCACCCAATTCGCAGCAGCAACCGTCGCATCATCAGGAACCAGATCTATAATCATATTACCATTTGCAACATAATCACTACCCGGGTTAAAATCACCAACATCATACAACAGTGCAAAGGGACCATAGAATGAAAAGGACAATACACTGGTGGCAAGTGCAAAAATAGCCAAAGCAGGAACAATATTTTTTACCACAACAAAATTCAGCTTCAGTTTCTTTACCCATCGTGGCAAATACTTAGCTAAAAATACAATCCCAAATAAAGCACTCAAAATAACAAAAACAAAAGCATTACTTTGGTGGTGATATACGATATCGGGAAGTGTTCTCTGCTGATACACCAAAAGAATCCCAAATTCAGTAGCTCCCAGTAATAACACCGGCAATCCAAAGAGGGAAAGTAACCCCATCCCATATTCAGAGAAGAATAATCCTAAGAATGCAATCTTATCAAAGGACAACAGATAGCGTATCGTATCTATCGGCTGCGTCACCATCGAAATAAGCGTTTCAGATAAGCTACCACCAAAGTCAGGGTTATAATATCTAAATGCCTGTTCATAAAAGTGAGGAATGATAATCTCAATGTTCAGATACACCCAAGCAATACCTACTATCGCAAGAATACTACCCATCACTCTTTTTCGGTCCTTTAAAAAAATATAGATACCAAACGGAACCAGCACTAACGGCAAATTTTCCTTACAAATACCAGCAAAGACAAGAAACAAAATCATCAATCCATATCGTTTCTCAAATAAATAATAAACAGCGTACATCAAGAAAGGAACCGCTAACACTAACGGATGAAAATCAAATAGTGCAGGGTACCAGAACGCAGGAGCAAAAAAGTAAGCCAAAAACAAAAGAAATACAGCAACATCATGTTTTAAATATTTTCGAGCAAGTAAGAAGAGAGGAATCGAACCAACAGCAATGGCAAGAGACTGAATCACCACAAGAGTAAGTGGACTGGAAAAAAGAACATAGAACGGAAGCAATAAGAAGAGAATCGGTTGAACATGATCTCCAAAAATAGTATAACCGAGAACAGAAGAATAGTCAGCACCGTTACTCAAACCGAATATCACCTGGTTATACAATCCTAAATCAAAACCTGTGGAATAAAACGAAAGATGCTTGAACACTGCAAGTAATGTAACAACCACAAAAAAGAAGCAAGATACTCCATACACCCACCGAATAGGAATCGTTCTACTTTTAATCTCGATATCTAACAACAACATGCTAAGCAAAATCCACACGCTAAGAGCAAATAACAACAACAATAGCGATGGCAATGAAGAATATTGAGAAAACTGAGCTGGAATAACAACGAGAGACGTTATCGGAAATAATGCGAGAACAAAAAAAGAAAGAAAAGGAATACTTTGTTTCTTTCTAACTAACCCAAGTTTAACTTTTGTCTTTTTAACAATAAAGGAACACAAGCCCTGCCAAACACCTAAGAATAATCCGATAAACAGAACAATAACCAATATACTGAGCCCCATATTATTCTGAGCATTTGAGATGCCTACAGCAAAGTTCAAACTAAAAAGGCCGGTAATCAAACCTGCCAAAACAACAACAAGTCCAGGGAGCAAAGATAATCGCTTCATACCTTAAGAAAGGAAACTCTGTTTTTAAGACTTACTTTTTTTCTAAGAAGTTCAATAACAGCATCCGCAAATCCAGAAATATCATTAACCGCAACAAGCTTACCTTTCTTCAACACCTCAGGGTGACTTCCTACAGAGAAAGCAACCGTAGGCTTACCACACGCAAATGCCTCAACAATAGGAATATCAAATCCTTCCCATAAACTACAAGTCGTGTACACGTCACACGCAGCATAATATTCAGGGAGTTCAGCATCCGCAACAAAACCAGCAAACGTAACGCCCGAGACATTCATAGATTTCAACTTTTTTGAATAACCAGAAAACGTATGTTTTCCAACAATAACCAATTGAGCATTAGAAAACTCTTTCTTAATCAACGTAAAAGCTTTCAACAACAAGTCAACGCCCTTATGCGGACTAATTCTGCCAACATACAGCAAAACGGGTCCACTACCTAAGCCATGTTTCTTCACAATTCGTGAACCAGGCACCGTAGAATTAAACCGTTTACTTTCAACAGAAATATATTCAACCGTACTAGTAACTCCAGTCTCCTTTTTCAAAACATCCGCGAGAAACTTGGAAATCGAAACAGCCGAATCACATGACTTCACAAAATGATTGTTAAAAGCATTAAATAATGTTAAGTACTGTCTCTCAAAGTAAGAATAACTAGAAACAATACCCACTCCAGCATTATAGTACACATACTCAATCTTCGGATTCTTTTTCTTTGCACTAGCACCCAATATAGTCATCGGATATAAATGAGAAACAACACGATCATATCCAGCCAACTCCGAACCGACTCTAGAAACCTTGAAAACATCCAAGAACATCAAGAGCCGATATATTCTCTGTAAAAAACCGCCGTTAGGCATACCTAACACATGCACTCTAATACCGGTTGGCTTCAAACTCCCTGCTAACGTAAAAACATGAACCTCATGACCTGTCTTCGAAAGTTCTTTTGCCTGACCCTCAACCAATCTGTCAATTCCAGAGAACTCGTGAAATGTTGGAGTTAACAGTGCAATTTTCATGTTTTCGTCGCAACCAGCACAATCTGATTACTAAAGCGAGGAACCACATCACCTAAGTTAATCAGAATCTTTTTCATAAATGCAGGCACAGGCACAGTTCTGATAGGAAACGGAAAGTTAGGACTCGTTACCTGTTTAATCAAAAATCCATGCTCCTTCATCTGATTAATCAAAGCAGAAAACGTATAGATTCGAATATGACCTGATCCAGAAGCCCTATATTCAGCACTTGTAGGATATTTTCCAATTAACATCGTTAGTCTATTCGTTAACGAAGCAATATTAGGAGTAGTAATAATAAACACTCCTCCCGGTTTCAAAATACGTTTAATTTCACTCAATAAAAAATCAGTATCAAAGATATGTTCAATAACCTCACATAACGTAATCAAATCAAAGGTATCATCCTCAATCGGCATAGGCTGCTCAAGATTATGCACAATACCCTTAACCCCTTTTTCTTTACAGCTAGCAATAGAGCCCTCCGCCATATCGAGTCCATACATATCAAAGCCAAATGCTTTCTTTAAACGAGCGGCAAAACCACCATCAGTACAACCAATATCTAATGCCTTACTAATCTTCTTTTTCGAAGATAGGGTACGAATAAGCGAGAACACCTTTTCTAGGTAGGTAGCCTGGGGCCTTTCAACAGAATACTGATCATACTTAGATTCATGATAACTGTACAAGGTCTTTGCCTGCTTTTTCATAAAAGAAATCAATGGAGAAACGTTTAAAAAGCTTTCTTAACCCACGTTCAAGTATGAAAGCACTTATTACAGGGGCGGGCGGTTTTGTCGGCGGATATCTAAAAAAGCACCTCGAAGAAAAAAACATTGAGGTAGCAGGTCTAGATAAACATCCAAATGTTAACACAACTCATACAGTAGACCTCCTAGACAAAGAAAAACTCTCCGCAACAATAAAAGAGGTCTCCCCAGATTTAATCTTTCACCTAGCAGCACAATCCTCAGTAAAGAAATCATGGCAAGAACCCGAATTAACAAAAGAAATCAACGTACAAGGCACAAAAAACCTTTTAGATGCCGTAAAAGAAAATAATCTCAATCCTAAAATTCTTCTAATAAGTTCCGCAGACGTCTATGGCATACCTGCTACCCAGCCCATGAATGAAAGTTTACCCCTAGCACCCGTAAGTCCCTACGGGAAGTCAAGAATCGAACAAGAAAAGCTAGCACTCTCCTACGATCTTGACATCATTATTTCAAGAAGTTTCACCCATACCGGTCCCGGCCAAAAGGCTATCTTCGTCTGTAGCGATTTCGTAAAACAGGTAGCAGAAATAGAAAAAGGAACCAGAACAGAACTAGTAACTGGAGACTTAACCATCACAAGAGATATCATCGATGTGCGTGATATGGTAACCGCCTACCTCATAGCCATCCAAAAAGCAAAACCCAAGCAAATCTACAATCTCTGCGGCAATAAAGGATACAAACTCCAAGAAATAGTAGATATCCTAAGGACCCTAACCACAACCGAAATCACAGTAAAGCAAGATCCCGAAAAGATCCGCACAAAAGACATCCCAGAAATGATTGGCGACAATACCAAGTTCACCCAAACCACAAATTGGAAACCAAAAATCCCAATGCAACAAACCCTCAAAGACATGCTAGACTTCTGGCGAAAAGAGTTGTAGTAACTTACTTTTTCTCCCTAAACAAAAACCAACACCCAATCAACACACCGAGTAAAGGAACAACATACACCTGAAGAGCAAAAGAAACACCAATCACCCCTAGATTATAACCAACAGCTCCATAAAACGCAGTTCCCAAAATAAAACTCATAATCAACCTCTCAAGGCTAGAAAGTGAAGGCAATGAAAACAATAAAAAGTAACCAGGAATAAAAAACAACCAAAACAAGCCAAGTGTAAGCTTCAACACAGAAAAGAAAGAGGAAGAATGAAACACAATCTTCAAAACCAAAAGCACAATAACTAACAAAACTCCAACTATTTTACTCTCATCAACCAATTTATCCATTCAAACACTCCACCCCTGGCTGTGTATTATGAACAATAGAGATAAGACCATTTGAATAAATCTCAGTAATCCATTCATTAGCGAGTAAGGCACTGCGGACCAAATTATTATATTGAGCAAATACCGGCTGTGAAGTCTGCTTCGTAATATAGACATACTCCATCTTGCAAAGATCCACTCGAGAGGCAGTTAACGGCACCCTAGCAGATCGAATGTAGGTATCAACACAAGTAAATGAATCATTCCTAGGCTTCAAGTTCTGATCAAAGTAACAAAAGTCAAATACTCCTCTATCATGAATCCTATCAACATACCCATCCGTAAACCCAAAGGAGAAATTCCGTTGTAATGCACCCGTCTGAATCAATTTAACGTAACTATTAGTTCCAACCTTAAACGCTAGCCTTTGAGAATTATACAAGGGAGCATTATGAATCAGCGTATCAGAATAAAGATAGTGTACCCAAGCATCGTCAGGTAAATTACTAGCAATCCACTGCAATCCGTCCCAGTCATACTCATTCATAATGCCCGGATTAGTCACAATATCAGCACCAAGCGAACGAGAAAACAACAAAATCAAAACAACACTAAGTGCAAACGGAATGACCGTTTTCTTGCCTCTACCAATCAACTGCAATCCAAAATACAATGCTACACCCACAAAAAAAGCAACATAAATAATCCAAAACAATCGTTGGGCATACGCTCTTTTACCTAATCCTAAATAAATCAGAAACCCGAGAGCAAATGAATACAGGAACGAATAGCCAGTCAACTGAAATTTTTTCTTTCGTGTCAAGAAAAATACTCCTACCCCAACCAAAGCAAGAACTCCTATCCATCCCAGCTGCGCAACATCAAACGCAGGGTATCCTCCTCGAGCAATATCCATATCGAATGCTCCTCGATAACCCTCAGTCTGCAAAAAGGTAGCAGAAAAGATAAGAAGAGAGTAAAAGGTCAAAGCACCAATCAACAAAACAAAAATACCTGTTTTCTTGACGATCTCCATAGATATTTTCCTTTCAGAATAAAAGCGATACAACAAGAACAAACCAAAGAAACCACCCGCATACACAAACTCAGGCTGGTGCGATAAAGCAATAGCAGAAAACAAGAATGCCATAATAAAAGGACCATATTTCTTATCAAAAATCGTCAATGACCAAAGCGATGCAATCATATAGGTTATTCCCGGTACCAACAACCAATAACCCCAATAAATCAACGGCAGCAATCTGTTCTGCAACATAAAAAGCGCAAACGGCAATGCAAGCAATGCAACCGCAACCGAACTCTTTCTCCAAAGGAGGTAAGCAGCAAGCACCCCCAACAAGTAAATAAACACCGTAATGAAAAACAACGTATCGTGGGTCTCCATTCCCGTCAACACACTCAAGCTTGCAGCAAGTTCATACGGTAAAGGGGGGTGACTATCCAATACGCCATCATACCCCCCAACAGAATACGGAGCAGCATACTTCAATCTGCCATCCTCCTTAGCATACTGAGTCATCGCATGATGAAAAAACGCATCAGAAGCTGAGTACGAAGCAGGAAAATCATGTTCCGCAACCCCGCCCCACGGCTTACCAATAGCCAAGAATAAAAAAGCAAAACTAAACAAAACAACAACGATTGCCTCATATGGTACCTTATATTTTGTAATGATGACCCCTCACCATGATATAACACAAATCTACTTTTAAATCTTTTGAAGGATGCTGCTGACGACCTCAAAGAAGTCATGATATAGCAAAGGCAGCTAATTTTCGAAGATTAAAACTGCATTTGCTAAGATTAAAACTGCATTTGCTTATCCCATAGGGATACCAGGAATGTTTCATTCCTAAGTATTACGAACGGCAAACAAATCTTCGATTATTATTTGCCGTGAGTATAGCACCGTGCCTCAGCATCATCGACACTTATCCAACACATTTATAAAAGAAATTTTACTTTCAAAGGTCATGGAAACCATCCTAGTTACGGGCGCAGCGGGCTTTATAGGAAGCAATCTCACTGAGGAATTACTGAAATATAGTAAGGTAATTGGCATAGATGACTTTAACGATTACTACGATCCTAAGAGAAAGGAAAAGAACCTAGAGCAAGCAAAAAGAAACGATAACTTCACCATCATCCAACTAGATATCCGAGATAAAGTATCCGTTGAAGACGTCTTCGAGCAACATAAGATCGACAAAATCATCCATCTAGCAGCACGTGCCGGAGTAAGACCCTCAATCGAAAATCCCAAGCTCTACGAGGAAGTAAATGTACAAGGAACAAGAAATCTACTAGAATCAGCAACAAAACACGACGTTAAAACTTTCATTTTCGGATCAAGTTCATCTGTCTATGGCACAAACCAAAAAACTCCCTTTAACGAAGAAGACGAATTAAACAACATCATCAGCCCATACGCCCAAACCAAGAAAGACGGCGAGCAATTATGCAAAGAATTTCACGATAAGCACAATCTAAACATCACCTGTCTCAGATTTTTCACAGTATATGGGCCTCGCGGAAGACCTGACATGGCACCCTACATCTTCACAACAAAAATTCTCACCAACCAACCCATCGATAAATACGGTGATGGATCCTCGCAAAGAGATTACACCTATGTAGCAGACATTATCCAAGGAATCCAAGCAGCACTAGAAAAAAACCTCAAATTCGAAATCATCAATCTTGCACGTGGAAAAACCATCACACTAAATGAATTCATTGAAACTATAGAAAAAGTTACTAAAAAGAAAGCAATCATCAACCAGATGGATAAACAACCCGGAGACGTCCCAATCACCTTTGGAGACATCACAAAAGCGAAATCATTATTAAACTACCAACCATCTACAGACGTAGAGCAAGGAATAAATAAATTTATGGAGTGGTACCAAAATGAGTAATGAAGGAATATCAATAGTAATCCCAGTCTACAACGAGCAAGAAGCTCTTAAAGAAACCATCCAAACAGTCCATGAAGCAATTAAAAACATCCCCGATCAAAAAGAAATCATTGTAGTAAACGATGGAAGCAGCGATAAAACAAAAGAAACACTCAAAGAAATAAATAATATCCAGGTAATCAACAACCCCTACAATCTAGGATATGGTGCCTCACTAAAAAAAGGAATCAAAGCAGCAAAGTACAACTGGATTCTCATAACCGATGCCGACGGAACCTACCCTGTAAAAGATATTCCTAAATTAATAGGAGAAAGAGCAAACTACGATATGATTGTAGGTGCAAGAACGAAAAAAAACGTCCATGTTCCAGCATTAAGAAAACCCGCAAAGTGGATTCTAACTCAACTTGCACAGTTCCTAACCCAAAAAAAGATTCCAGATTTAAATTCAGGTTTAAGAATTTTCAAGAAAGACATTGCAATGGAGTTCTGGCACCTCTTTCCCTCCAGATTTTCATTCACCACAACAATAACTCTAGCATGTCTAACAAATGACTATCTAGTAAAGTTCATCCCCATAGACTATTACAAAAGAAAAGGGAAGTCAACCGTACGACCCATAAACGACTTCATGCATTTCAATAAAGTCATCTTCAAGATAGTCCTCTACTTTAACCCACTACGATTCTTCCTCTGGCCAGGAGCGATTCTAACGATTGCAGGAATCATCTACGGTTTCTACCAGGTACTAGTCTCAACTCCAGGCAACCTAGGTCAATTCCCTTTCATACTCTTCCTAGCAGGCATACAAATCATCATGTTAGGATTACTAGCAGAAATCATGGTAAAGAGTAGGAAGTAAATGACATCATTCTCAATCAAAGACGTAGAGAAACATTACGACACCACGTTAGACTACGACGAGATTAACGACAAAACACCCTCTCACAACCTCAGATTCATCGACGGTCTAAAGATGTCGAACCTAAAAAACGGAGCAAAAATTCTAAACGTCTTCTGCAGATCAGGAAAAGTAGAAGAATACTATAATAAAAAGCGAAAAAACCTCAAATTCGATTCCATGGATGTCTCAGACAGACTTCTAAAAGAATCAAAGAAGAGATTCAAAAAAGCTAAAGTAAAATCAACCCTAAAAAAGTTCACAACCCACACCCTACCCTACAAAAAAAACACCTTCGACAACATCACCAGCTATGAAACTCTTGAGCACGTGCCAAAACCAGGAAAATTAATCAGTGAATTTTCTCGTGTCTTAAAGAAAGGAGGAGAATTAATCCTTTCAACCCCCAACACCTCCTGGGACTGGATTCATGAAGTAGTAGCAAAACTAAAAATCCATCATCCCGAAGGTCCGCATCGCATGGTTCCAAGAAAAGAGATCATAAGACACCTAAAAAAAGCAGGATTCCAAATCAGAAAGGAAAAAACAGTTATCTTGGTACCCGTTGGACCAAAAATACTAAGAAAGATAGGAAACATGATAGAAAAAATAGGCGGAGAACCAGTAAGAACACATATCTGCCTACGTAGATATGTTATAGCAACCAAAAAATGAAAGTAGTAATACTCTGTGGCGGAAAGGGAACGAGACTAAGAGAGTATACAGAATCCATTCCTAAACCCCTAGTCGAGCTAGGAGACAAACCTATTCTCTGGCACATCATGAAAATCTATGCCAACTACGGCCATAAAGATTTTATTTTATGCCTAGGCTACAAAGCAAAAGAAATCGAGGACTACTTTACTAAAGCAGAAAACAAAGAGCCAGATTGGAACATCACCTGCATCGACACCGGAGAAGAATCCAGTAAGGGAGAAAGAATAAAGAAAGTACAACCCCATATTGATGAGGAAAATTTCTTAGTAGCCTATGGAGACGACGTTGCAGATGTTAATCTAGACAACTTACTAGAACTCCACAAAAAGGAAAAGAAAATAGTAACCCTAACTGCAATCAACCCAGAATCTCAGTTCGGAATTCTACAAATAAACAATAACCAGGTAGAAGAGTTCATAGAAAAACCACTCCTAGACCATTGGATCAATGGAGGATTCTTCGTCTTCAACAAAAAGATATTCGGCCACATCAAAGAAGGATATGATCTTGAAAAAGAAACCTTCCACCAATTAGCAAAAAAAAACCAAATAGCAGCCTACAAACACAAAGGATTCTGGAAGTGCATGAACACCTTCAAAGACACCCAGGAACTAAACGAACTCTGGAACACCAACAAAGCCCCCTGGAAAGTCTGGTAATAAACAGAATGTGCATAGCATCCTAAGGTCGAAATTCTTTCACCTTCCAAAGCAGGTGCGTTGCGAGGGGTCGACCCCCTCCGGGGACGCAGCACCTTCAAGGAATAATCTCAGGAATTTCGAAGATGGTTGCTTTAGCAGCCTACGAACGCTAGTGACTATGCTATGCACATACATCAATACCCAAAGTTTATAAACTATTTCTCCCACACTTCATAAAAGGTAAAATTCAGCATAGAACTCCTATCTGATGTAATATCTGCTCCAGTAACTAAAAAATGAGATTACTTCACAAGAAACTCACCTCATTGACAAAACACATAATCTTTCTAATAATCCTGATTGTCTTCGCAACCGCCTCACTAGCAATCTCAGATATATTCGTAAGCCTTGAAGAGTTTACACAAGATCATACCTACGGGAGTATCTCAATCTCTGACAGAACAGCAATAATGACGGGTGCATCCATGCAGGGTTGGACCGGTCCTTCTTTGACAAAAACGTTACCTGTAAGCCTTCCTGATTTTACTGTTTCTGCATCAGTTACTATGGAATCAGGTAAGACAAAGAGAGGAAGTAATAAACGAGGATCGATTGCAATAATGGATTCTAGAGGAGGAGTTATGTCCATTATGGTGGGAGAAGATGGCAATAATCGATGGAAGAATTCAGTTTGTAGCACATCCTGCTCAAGAGATGTAGGAGTACGCAAGGATGGGGATACTGTTTTCTTTCTAATAACTAAAAAGGGAAGTAGGTTAAAAATTATTGTCGATGAAACAGTATATCGGGACATTGAATCTCCCCTCATCGATCTCAGCAAAGTAGTGTTAAAGCAATCAGGCAACGAATACCCTCCCCAATTCACAGTAACCTTTGATAATGTGAGAATTTCAGGATCCTGCGTTGATGATGACTTTAATCCAAAGAATGATCTCAAAGGAAGAGATCCCACTACAAAAGGGACAGTGAGCGGAATGGATGAATTTGGAAACATCATCTGGGCACAAGCAGATTATTGCACCTATGCAGATAAGGATGCATTTCAAGGTATCACCTTGACACGAGAAGAAGGTATGACTCAAGTTCAGCTCGGAGAAAGACTTACAGAAACTCAAATCAACAATCTACATAAAAAAGGGATGTACTCGGAGTCACCTGAAAGTGTAAAGGAACTAATAGGAGCAAAAATAGCAGCAGATGTTCCTGAAAATCATCGCTCCATCGGTACCTACGTCATGGAAGGAAGGTGCCGCGATAAAGATAACGATGGAGAATATGAAACGGTTGACATTCGACCGATCAAATGTCCTCCTGGAACAGGAGGTTGTAAGGAAGGTAAATGTAGTAAAGAATCATGGTTCAAAGTAATTTCCTCAGCAGCCGTAAACGAGATAGTCGATGAAGTGACTAATCTTCCCGAAAACTTCGGAAATGGCGTTGCAGTCACACTATTTACCAATGATATTCTAAGATGGTACTACAAATTAGACGAAACTCAAAATGCAATTCATCAGTCAAAATCAGGGATGTATTATGCAGGGTATGCCTGGGGAAGAGTCGCAAGTGCAATTATCGCACTGCATGTAGCAGCAGCAGCCATACCTAATATTGGAGCCCATTTAATTACTGCCTATACGGTTGCAGGAAGTGCAGGAAACCCCATATTAATACAGCTAGGAATCATAGCAGAAATTGCAGATGTAGCTGCGACCGGATACTTCGGCTATGCATTAGGTGGACAAATTTACGAAGGATACTCCACAAATCAATGGAAAGTCGAAGAAATGATCGATACATCAGTAGAAATCGTTGGAACTCTAGGTGCAGGAGACCTTATTGAAACAGGAGTAGGTAAAGGTCTAGGTAAAGTTCTAGGTGCAGGAGACCTTCCTGAAACAACAATCCAGCGTGTTCCAAAACATAAACCATTAATGGTTGACCCCCCAAAAAAGGGTACACCTTCAGCTGGTCCTTATATCCAGCTACAAGCGCCATTACGGCCCAAAGGGGAACTCCTAGGGCCAGAACAGTTTCCTGGACTAACGAAAGAATATGCCGCATATCTCAGATATTTAAAAAAAGAACACCCAGATATCCTATCGGAGAATTGGAGAACATTTGGAAGGAGTCCAGAAGGAATCGTCAATGCTGACGAATGGTACCTCATCAACGCATGGAAAGCAAAAGCCGAATTCGGAAATAACCTAGATCAATTTATGGTTACTGATCCCCTTACCTTGGACATGTACACAAAAAAACTAACGAAAAGGCACAAGATCGCAGTGGGTATAGAGACGGGACATGGATACTCTGCAGGCAACTACCACTCACTTGATGAGGCTATCGTTCATCCAGGAAAAACAAGAAACCAAATCCCTGAACAAAATGTAGTCTACACTAGTTCAAGTCCTGAGACATTTTCAGGAGCAACCGAATGGCTCAAATCACAGGGCTTTCCTCCCAGGGGAGATTTTGTCTTAATCAAAGGTATGCCTGAATTATTAGAATCCAAAGGAACCCCCTACAATTACCAACGTGCTGGATTTGATGGAGTAATTCCATTTAATGCTCCATCTGTTAAAGGAGATAGCGGAAAGCATTATTATCCAGTAAATCACCAAGTGGGTTTATACCTGGAGCTTGCACATAAACAATTTGTCGAAGTAATTGAATTGATGAAAAGAAATGCTCCCCAGGATAAAATTCTAATTGCAGTAGCAGATTATTACCATACCGTTATCAATGGCCATTTGTTTAGCAGAGTCAATAACTCTCTGTTAATGGGGGAGATAAACATAATCCTAAAGAGGATAGGACTCAAGGAAGTAACACATGGTAAACTTGATCTTTATGCAATAGGGATAGATTACCCAGAATTCAGAACATACTTCGCTCAGTTCATTCAACAAGCACAATGAAAAATGCAATAATTACTACAGTTACAGTAATCCTACTATCAACAGTAGCTCTCTCTGAATCAGGAATTTCAAATTTCATATTCAATGGAGAGACAGTAATAGGGATGGACTATAATGATGGCAGAAGTACAAGATGGGAGTATGACCCTAATGGCCGCCTGCTTTACGTCTTGCCAACAATCGGAGCGAACACATTCAAAATTACTTACTACTACTTTGAAACCGGACCAAACAAAGATCGCATAGAATCAATTACTCTGCAGGCCGCTGATTCTCCAACGATTATACAAAAAGTACGCTATAAATATGATAATGCCGGAAGAGCTAACATTATCGAAGAAACGACTTCAGGAAACAGCAAAAAAACACTACAGATTGGTTACGTACCTGGAGGTGTTCACGAAGGAAAAGTCTCCAAATTAACACATACTCAGACCGGACCAAACAATGAGCCATTAAAAATAGAGGAAAACTTTAACCACCTTGGACTAGAAGAATTCCACGTTCGAAAACAACTTTCTATAAACAATGTCAATCTAGGAAGTACAGATATTCGCGTTACACCAGGTAATAAAGTAATTGTAACATCGCCTGAATACAAAAAAACCACTGAGTGGAATAACGGAGAACTACAAATACAGTATGATTCAAAAAAAAGTGGAAAACTAACAGGTAATTGTGCATATACTCTTGCCAACGGGAACGGACAATGTTCCGTGAGTTCCCTAGATGAAAATGGGGTCAGACAAGATGACACCACAGAATTTAAAGGTCGTTCTATGGTATCAGAAAAAGTGAAACTCTCCATTAATAACGAACAGCTCTACTCAAGAGAGATCGATTATAAAGGAAATCAAGTCACAAAGATGTCTATCAAAAAAGGATCAAATGACGAAGTGAACCAAGATTACAGGTACGATGAAAACGGACGACTAACAGAAACAAGAGAGATGGAAATTATCCATAAAAAAGACTCAGTTACAGTTGCTGCTAAAGCGGGAGAAGATTCCGTAGATCTCTTCACTGTAAATTATGATGATAATCACCAAATAACTAACATAAAGATAGCAGAAAACACACTTACCGCTCAACTACAAGCAAGAGAAAATAATGGGGAATTTAATGTAGATAACTACGCCATTAGCCTAGATGCTCCGGACTATGAACTCGATGAAACCGGGAATCCCACATCTATCAGATATGGAAAAGAAACTAAAGAGGAATTCTACTTTGATATGAACGATAAATTGGTATACTATACGGATCGAGATAACACTCCCCATTACCTCTTAGAGGGAATTGACCTAAATCCAGATAATCCTCCCAGTTCGAGTAAATACGCACTTGATTTCGATTTTGATGATACTCTCCTCATTAAGTGGATAAATAATATAGCTCCAATAAGCCTGGTTTTTGAGTCTGTGAAAAGTTAGTCTAAAAGACCTATTTTTGTGGGTTAAGCAGCTAGTTCAATATCTTTAATTTCTTTAATAGTTTCAAACACCAAAATTTCTTGTTCATCAACCCTCTTCGCCAGTACTAACTTGCCCCCTCGAACAAAATTATGATGGCAGCCCTTCTTAATTACAAATATATCTTTATGAGGGTACTTTCCAGATTCTACTTCGCCATGGTAACACCCAAGTAAATCGTATCGATTCGAAGAATAAGACCTCATCGCTTCTGAGGCTCTTTCAACACAAAAAAGTAATTCAAATCGCTCACCCCAAATACCTCGTTCAAAAGCGATGTGAAATTTAAGAGTCTTGGTGACTACAGTAATATTCCCTTTACCAATAAATGAAGACACAACAACCAACTATAAATAATTTTCCATTATCCAGGACCTATTGACCCAATATTTATAAACAAAACATCCCCTCCAACTCAAAGATGGTACTGGACAAATTAGGCGCATCACTAAAAAACACCCTGAGCAAGATAGCAAAAGCTGTCTTCATCGATGAAAAATTAATCAATGAACTCATAAAAGATATCCAAAAAGCACTTCTGCAAGCTGACGTCAATGTAAAACTAGTCTTCAATCTTACAAATGGTATCAAAGAGCGAATAAAAAAAGAAGATACTCCTAAAGGACTCACAAAGAGAGAACAACTCGTCAATATTGTCTATGAAGCCTTAGTAGAATTTCTAGGAAAAGAAGCAGTAAAAATAGAACCCGATAAGAAACCATTCAAAATCATGCTCGTAGGATTATTCGGCTCCGGTAAAACAACCACCGCCGGAAAACTAGCAAAATATTTCCTTAAACGTGGAAAAACTGTAGGCGTAGTAGGTCTAGACGTCCATCGACCCGCAGCAATGGACCAGCTTGAACAAGTCGCAAAGAAAGCAAACGTTCAAGCGTATACTAACAAAGAAGAAAAAGATCCCATAAAGATCTGGAACGAACATAAAGAAGAACTAGAAAAGAAAGACATCATTATCATAGACACTGCAGGACGAGATGCTCTAAGCGACGACTTAATCAAAGAAATCGAAGCAGTAAACAAAGCAATCCAACCCGATGAAAAATTACTAGTCATTTCTGCAGACATCGGACAAACGGCAGAAGCTCAAGCAAAAAAATTCCATGAAAGCTGCGGTATCACCGGAGTCATCGCAACAAAGATGGATGGAACTGCAAAAGCAGGTGGAGCATTATCTGCATGTGCAATAACGCAAGCCCCCATCAAATTCATCGGAGTAGGAGAAAAACTTGAAGATATTGAATCATTTAATCCCAAAGGATTCGTAGGAAGACTCCTAGGGATGGGAGACCTAGAAGCATTACTAGAAAAAGCACAAGGAGCAATCTCAGAAGAAGATGCAGAAGATCTCAGCAAAAGATTACTCAAAGGGGAATTCACGCTAGAAGACCTCTATGAACAGATGGAAGTCATGTCCAAGATGGGTTCAATCGGAAAAATCATGGAAATGATTCCCGGGATGAGTCAAATCAAGATGCCAAAAGACGCTCTTAAAGTCCAGGAAGGAAAACTAAAGAAATGGAAATACGTCATGGATTCAATGACCAAACAAGAAAAACAACTACCGGACGAAACCCTAAACCAATCAAGAATCGAAAGAATTTCAAAAGGTTCTGGAACAAGCATAGCAGACGTAAGATCCCTAATCAAACAATACCGGCAAGGAAAGAAAATGATGAAAATGTTCAAGGGAAAAGACCCAGAAAAAGCCATGGGCAAAATGATGAGTAAGATGCAGCAATAAATGATATCTATGGTTCCTAAAGAAAAAATAGATCGATACAACACATTAGTAATGGACCTCTGGACTCACCGATTTACAAGGCTCCCTTTCAGCATGAGTCAATCTCAACTAGCCGAAACCGCAGAAACCTATAGAGAATGGCTAGAAAATACTTGTCAGAATGATCTGGAATTGATACGCGCAAGAAATCCAAATACCAGCAGAGTTGGCTATCTCCATAGTTCAATCCCTGACGAAATGGGGGATGATTACTTACAGTATGAACCTGGATTAGAAGAAAAAGTAACCTCTCAAGTGAATATGGGTGATCTAATTCCACTACTAAACGAGACACATTTAGCATCTCTTCAAACTGCAACAACCTTCCTAGAAATCATTGAAGAACGTTATCCTGGTGCACGAAATTTATTCTCAACAAATGGCACACCTCATGTAGAAATAAGACTAATACGATTTGGAGAAAAAAATGGGAAGAATTTCTACGGGCATAACGATGTAGAAGCATTTACAGGAGCAGTCTACCAAAGTCACCCTGGTCTAGGCATAATGGATAGTAATAACAATATGGTCCCAATCACACACGAAGAAAAAACTGCTGCCATGTGGGTGGGATCCGGTAGCGAATGGAGAATCGTGCCTAGTTTACCCATTGCTCACCATGAAGTACATACAACGGGAAACAAATCAGAAAAAGAAAGAATTTCAATAATGTTTCACATACTACCTCCTGCTGGGATGAGACTAGAAGCAGATCTGAGCTTAAGAACCTACGATCCCTATCACCTAACTAAACTACTCATCACGAAACAATAACTTCTTCCGACTTCTCAAGTAAAGTATGCTGCAAATATAAGATCTCCATCTTCACCGTATGCACGCCCGATAAAACACGACGATCCAAACTAAAATCCGACAACCAAAGCTCATACACATAATCACCAGAAAAACCTAAGCCAGTATATGAAACAGATTCCAACTCACCAGAAGTATAATTATATTCCTGCCCCGACTTCAAAATAAAGTCTCGAACCGTCATAAAAGCCTGTTTACGATCAATAGTAACTGCAACATATGCATTCTCCGGGATAACTTCACCAGAAGAAGTGGAAAGAGTAACACGAGCATCCAAGTTACGTAAAGCACCAGACTCATTCACAACAGCAAAACCCGTAATCGTAGGTTCAGTAGCATACAAAAAACCAAAAACAAAAGCAATACTGATAATCGGCAACAAAAAAGAGAAAACAACTTTTCCATTCATCTTATTCAAAACTAATGCCTTCCTTATTAATAAGCGTATGCTTCCTAAACAAGTCAATTTTAGTAGAAAAATCAGAACGATAGTGCGTACCTCGACTCTCCTCTCGAGCCAAAGCACATCGTGTAATCATCTCGGCAACAGTAGCATTCCTCCCCGTTAGCTTCTTTAATTCATCTAAACAATACTGTAACCCCTGTTGATTTCTAACAATACCTACATGCTCCCACATCAACGCCTGGATAGCGGATAAAGAACTGCTCTCCTCATCAAGAAGAGTCTCCTCAATCTCAACCGGTTCGAGCAAACCTTTCTCCAAATGCTCAGCCAATCTTTTACTAAACACCAATCCATCAACCAATGAATTCGAAGCGAGTCTATCAGCACCATGCGCACCGCTACAAGAAACCTCTCCTATAGCATACAATCCATCAACATCCGTTCGACCAGAAAGATCAATCTTAACTCCACCGCACAAATAATGTGCAGTAGGACTAACAGGGACCGGTTCACTAAAGACATCATATCCTAACAAAGTACATTTAGCAGTTATAGCAGGAAACTCTTTTTCTAAAACATCTTTGGCGATGGTGGTCATATCCAAATACACATCGGCTCCCGTTTTTTGAGCCTCCATAAAACAAGCTCTTGCAACAATATCTCTAGCAGCCATCTCCCTCTCAGGATGATAATGCTCCATGAACCGCTCTCCCTGAGCATTAACAAGTAAAGCACCCTCTCCTCGTAAACGTTCAGTTAACAAAAAATTAGTTCCCTTATGTAACAACCCCGTAGGATGAAACTGTATAAATTCCATGTCCATTAACGTAGCACCCGCCTCATAGGCAAGAGCAATCCCATCTCCAGTAGCAATAGCAGGATTACAAGTCCGAGAATACAAATTCCCAATACCCCCCGTAGCTAACACAGTAGCGCGAGCATGAATAATTTTCCTCTCACCATCACAAACAACAACGGCCCCACCACACCGACCCTTTTCAGATAGTATTGAAACAACATCATGTTGCTCTAAAACCGTAATCTTTCCCTCAGTAACTCGATCAACCAACACCTGCTGAATACTTTTACCAGTACTGTCTCCTGCATGAACTATTCGACGCCGTGAATGAACGGCCTCCTTACCTAAATGAAAGCTCCCGTTCTTATCAAAAGCAACCCCTAAAGAATCTAACCAAGTAATCGAATCAGGAGCATTCTCAACAAGTACTTTTACAGCCTCCTTATTACAAATCCCATCACCAACCTTCAACGTATCTGCAACATGTAATGCAAAATCATCATTTTCAGAAAATACCCCTGCCAAACCCCCCTGAGCATAGCGAGTATTAGATTCCATCACCTCAGTTTTTGTAACAAGAGTAACCGAAGCACGTTTAGAGACACGTAAAGCAAACGATAATCCTGCAATACCTCCACCAATCACTAAAATATCTGTCTTCATGAAATCATCTCTAAATGAATATCCACCGAAGGAAAAGTTCTCGTTAAACTACCCATAGAAACCACATCCACACCACTTACAGCATAAGAAGCAAGATTCTTTTCAGTAATTCCTCCACTAGCCTCAAAAACAATCTGATCTGCACCCGAAACTGCATTTACCTTTTCAAGAACAGCACTAATCTCCTCAACACTCATATTATCAAACATCATAACCCTGCCCGTTTCACCCACTAAAGAGGAATATGCGTGTGCAGCAGCCAAAGCCTCTTTCTCTGTAGAAACCTCGATCTCAACAAAGTTCGCCTTAGACTTCCAGCCCCTCTCAAGAGATTCTTTAACATAATCTTCAGCTTCACTTTTTAATTGAGTCAAATGATTGTCCTTAATCAAAACAGCATCGAATAGACCAAGACGATGTGTCAACCCTCCTCCAATCGAAACTGCTTTTTTATCAATAAAAGGAAACAAAGATTTACGAGTACAAGCAACTAATAAAGAAGAACTAGAAACAATCTTTGCAGTACCCGTTGCAATCCCAGACATCCGAGCAATAACCTCTAATATCCCACGCTCAGCCTTCAAAATATCCTGTTCCTTTCCTTCCACTTCAATCAACACCATCCCAGCACGAACTCTCTCACCATCCTGCTTCTTTATGTTACAAGTAACATAAAACTGCTCATAAAGAAAGACAGCTTCAGCCATACCTGCAACCAGAAACGAAGACTGAGCGATGATGGCTCCCTTGGCAGATTTATTCGCTGATAAAACAGCATGTCCAGTAACATCCCGACCACCAACATCAGCAATGATAGGAGCCAACACAACATCCAAGACCCAGTTCCTATACCGATCACTATCCATTACTAATTCCTTGCTATAATCAAGTACCGACCTAACGAAATCCCCACGATCCATAGTTAAAAAGAACCTATTACGACATTTAAGGCTTTGGTTTGACTAAACCATTTTAAACCCTCTCAACTTACCTGTTTAATGAACAACGAAGTCCTAGATGAAGTAATTCAGAGCCTTAAACAATCACTCCAAAATCAGGGAACCCATCTCCAAATCAAAGATCCTGAATTCCAACCCATCGAAATAACTAAAGACAATTTCCATGAGATCCCAAAGCAACCTGAAAAAACCATTGCATATGTAGACGGCGGTAACGCAGAACTGCTAGCAGCATCAAACTTCTCATTACAATTAGTAAAAGTAGCTGCAGTAACCTATAAAGGAAAAGAAAGAATCAAAACAATACATCTTGACTGTACCGTCTTCATAAAAGAAATCAACAGCCAGTATGAAGTAACCTTTCATGGTATAAAAAAAGAAAAACTAATCTTCGATCCCTACGACACGTTATTAGCACAACCCAACACTAAATTAGATCCCACCTCTGTAATCAATCCAGTAAGAAAAGTCCTAGAAGCAGAACTGGCGGCGGCGGCAGAAGCAGAAATAATAATACTAGATGGAGAATTAAATCCTAAATCTCAACAAGAACTAACTGCATTAGAAAACCTCTACCTCCAAGGAACCGTACTAGCAATAGCAAAAACAAATGACTTGGTAACAGAAACAGGAAACGCGTTCGTCCCAGTACTAAAATCATTTGCACCACAAACGGCCTGGTCCTACCATCCGCTAGGTCACTCGAAAAGAGATCTAGCAATACTTAACCTCCACCATAAAGCAAGATATGCTTTCAAAGCAGAACGCTACCCGCTAAGTAAATTAAATTGGGACGAAATAGCAGCTGCACTAAAAAGCAACGCCTCCGATCCCGTTTTCCTAGGATATCCCTATGGCCTAATAGAGGCAGATAGAATCGCCAGAATCTCAAATCAAGAGGTAGACTATCAAAGAACAAAATTAATGACTAAACTAGGTTCAGAAGCAAAACTCCTAGAAACATATGCAACAACAAAGAACGCTCACCAAATTCTAGATACGATTAGTTTCTAACAAACCTTTTTATACAGAGAAAACAATATTCAACCATGTACGACGTCATTACCGTAGGTTCAGCAACCGTAGACATCTTTGTAAAAACACATTACTCTAAAACCATTAAAAAGAACAAAAAGAAAGGAATCAAATCCGATCTTCAAGCATATCCGATAGGAAGCAAAATTCTCATTGACAAAATGCATGAGACCGTAGGAGGAGGCGGTATCAACTCAGCCATAGCACTAAAACGACTAGGCCATAAAGTAGCATTCCTAGGAAATGTAGGGACAGGAAATAATGCCAACTTCATCTTAAATAAACTCAAAAAAGACAACGTACTAGCAATAGCACCTAAAGATAAAGAAATTGAATCAGGAACATCAATAATATTAGATAGCATTGAACATGATCGCACCATCCTAACATTCAAAGGAGCAAATGACCATTTAAGATGGAAAGACATCAAAAAAATACCAAAAACAAAATGGTTTTACTTCTCAACCATGTTAAAAGAATCCTGGGAAACACAAAAGAAGCTAGCAGCATACGCTAAAAAAAACAATATCCACATCATCTTCAATATGAGTGAGTATCTAGCTGAGAAAGGGTTAACGTATTGCAAACCCATACTACGACACACCACAATCTTCGTATGCAACAAACAAGAAGCAAGAATACTAACAAAAAAGAAAAACATGAATGAAATAGTAAGAACACTCTCAAAAGCAGGACCAAAAATAGTAATCATCACCGATGGAAACGAAAACGTAATTGCATATGACCAACTCCAAACATACCAATTAGCAACAAAAAAAGTCAAAGTAGTAGAAACGACAGGAGCAGGAGATGCATTCGCCTCATCCTTCCTTAGTGGAATGATAAAAAGAAACGACATCAAATTCGCATTACAATTAGCAAGAACCAATGCCGAATCTGTAATACAACATCACGGAGCCACCAATAAACTCTTAACATTCAAACAAGCCTGCAAAGAAATAAAGAAACCGACGAAAATAATCATCACATAATTATCAATCGGTATATCTAATAGCGAGTCCAACTTGAGCCAAGTGGGCTTCAAAATGCCCTATAGCATCGAAAAATGATTCGGAGTCATTTCGTAGTGCATGGTGTAATAGTTCAGCTGAAGAAAAAAAAGATATGCCGCTAGGGTACTTGAAAAAATATTCCTTATTCAGACTTGCATAAAAGTGCACATTCCCCATTTCAACTCTCGCATGATCTAGATGCTCTTAACTAGGATTTTCAGAGTGAAAAATAGGCTTGACAACACAGTTGGACTTATCACTAATAAATTGATAGTGATTTACTACCTCCATTACAAGGTACTTAGCCATGGTGCTCCAAACAT
This sequence comes from Nanobdellota archaeon, assembly GCA_027623355.1. GTDB lineage: Archaea > Nanobdellota > Nanobdellia > Woesearchaeales > JACPBV01 > JAQBWB01. Next base: position 23,433 of record JAQBWB010000013.1, read on the forward strand.
GAATACTCTAGCTACATCTTTAATTAAAAAGCGTTCTAAACAATGACCTAAACCACGTAATTATTCACTAACCTGAAGCTTTGCCGG
>JAQBWB010000014.1 GCA_027623355.1 Nanobdellota archaeon
CTCAGGAATTTCGAAGATGGTTGCTTTAGCAGCCTACGAACGCTAGTGACTATGCTATGCACATACCTCTTTTGAGAATCTTTTTAAAGCAGCCATTATTCATCACACCTATGCTAATAGGAGTAGTAGGAAAACCATCAGTAGGAAAGTCAACATTCTTCAAAGCAGCTACGCTTGCAGAAGCAGAAATTGCTAATTATCCTTTCACCACCATTAAACCAAACCATGCAATTGGATACGTACGAGTAGTAGACCCAGCTAAACAGTTCGGAAAATCATCCAATCCCAGAGAAGGATATGTCCATGGCGATACCAGATTCGTCCCTCTAGAAATGCTAGATGTAGCAGGTCTAGTTCCCGGAGCACATAAGGGTCTAGGACGAGGTAACCAATTCCTAGATGATTTAAACCAAGCAGACGCCTTAATCCACGTTATCGATGTCTCCGGTTCCGTAAATGAAAAAGGGGAGCAATGCGAAGCAGGCTCCTACGATCCAGCCAATGACATTAAATTCCTAGAAGAAGAACTAGACCATTGGTTTCTAAGACTCTTAAAGAAAGGATGGGATCAATTAGCAAGAAAATCTCAACAAACCAAAAAAGAAACTCACAAAACAATCGCAGAACATATGACAGGTCTACGAGTAAAAGAAGATCTTGCACTCAAAGTAATAGAGGATTTACATCTAGTAAAGATAAACATCACTGAGTGGACCGAAGAAAATCTGATGCAAATAGCTTCAACCCTAAGACGCATCACAAAGCCCATGATCATCGCATGCAATAAAGTAGATGTTCCTGGAGCAAAAGAGAAATTTGAAGCACTAAAAGAGCAATTTCCCGATTATCATTTAATTCCGTGTTCCGCAGAATCCGAATTAGCACTAAAGGAAGCAGCAAAACACGAACTAATCGAATATCTTCCTGGTTCCGACAATTTCGAATTAAAACAAGAAGACAGGCTAAACGACAACCAAAAAAAAGCACTCCAATTCATCAAAGACAATATCCTAACCACTTTCAAAGCAACCGGAGTACAAGAAGTCCTAGACTATGCAGCATTCGAATTACTCAACCTAATCGCAATCTTCCCAGGCGGAGCAAGCAAGTTAGAGGATCAAAACGGAAACGTCATCCCGGACTGCTTCTTAATGCCAAAAGACACAACCGCATTAGGTTTCGCTTACCGTTTACACACTGATTTCGGAGATAAATTTATCCGAGCAATCGACGTCAAAACAAAAATGACTGTAGGAAAAGACCATAAACTAAAACACGGCGATATTCTAGAAATTGTTGCGGATAAGTAATTAGATAGCTTCTCTTAGCGATCTAGGCAAGAAAGGATTTCTATCAGAAGTATGATGGTGGCGAATGGCTTGAGGGTTATAGCCTCCACTCAAAGAAGAAAAGATGTCTGGAGAGGGTTCACCCTCTAAAAAATTGTCAATAACAACATTCAGCTCAACAGGAAGATCCTCTCGAGGTATATCCTCACGATGCTTTCCTAGAAGAAAGCGAATAGTATCAATAGCCTGTCTGAATCCGTTCCCATCTTGTGAACCAAGGACCCTTCCACTATACAGTTTCCCATCGGTTCCAAATAAGAGTTCAGCAGGCACGATATCTTTGTATCTTACATGCTCCGGATCATAAACGAGGTTATATGCTTCATGATTCTGGTAAATACTCAAAGTACCTACCTCGGTAGGGATTTCTTTCAGTAAGGTATATTTCGGACCCTTAAGTTCTGTGCTCATAACTTAAAAGATTGACTATCCTTTTAAAAAGCTTACTATGTGTAACTACTGAGAAATAACTACTTCTTCAAATGTTTCTTAAAACTCTGGGCAATATCAATCATGTACTTGCCTTCCTCTAACTTAAACACCAAAGGCTCGCCCTTGAACAGGTGCACAACATCCAGCTCATATTTACCAGGCCCTAAAATACGTATAGCTTCTAAATCAAGAACTACCGGTTTGTCTTTGTCTAATTCACTTCCAACGAGATCAAAGACATCCTTCTCAATCTGTATTTTGTCCTGAGAAGAAAGGTTAACAGAATTCGCAAATTTCTCAGCTTCCTCTATCTTTTCTTTCTTAACATAAAAGAATAATCTTCCGCCACAAGTACAACCCTTCAAAATTTCCGCAGCGCCATCTTCGAAAAAGGTGTTACATCGGACGCATTGGTGTGGCATAGGTTCACTTCTTCTTTCGTTTTTTCTTAGTTATCTCGGCATCCTGAGTAAACAACTCAATCTTATTTGGATCTTGTTTAATTTGTTTAACAACAGATGCAGGACCTACGACCGTAAATCCCTGTCTGTCGCCAAGCAACGCATTGAGCATTCCGCTTTTAACACCAGCAAAAAATCCCTCATTTTTCGGAGGGTTGATAACCGCAAGTTCTATTCCTCTAAATTTATCTCCAATCTCTTCCATAGTAATGGCAATGAGATCAGCCTCTTCCTCTTTCTTTAATCTACCTTCAAGCAAAACTATTTTTTCCTGCTTTACAATCTCAATAAGCTTGTTGACACGTCTAGCAGGACCCAGATTTTCAATCTCTGAGTACGGCACGAATTGTAGTGTTAATGTCATACTATCGACCTCTCTTTTATTTTACTAACGCAAACAATCCTTCGTAAAACTGATCTATGTTAGTCCCTTTTTTCGCTGAAATTCCAATTACATCATATTGAGGAAATGCAGACTGAATATTTTTAATACTTGCCTTCCTCAAATCAACCTTATTCCCTAAAATCAAAACAGGAATATCTCTTGCTTGCAAATTTCCAACGATAGTAATATTCACCTGACTGTACGGATCTTTAGTCGCATCCAAAACAACAACAACACAATCCATATCATCTAACCATTTGATAGAATCAATAACTCCTTTTGTAGCCTCTTTCGCCCTCGTCTTTGCCTCTTTTTCTTTCATTCCAGATTTAATAAATTCTTCATAATCAATTCGTGTGGCAATTCCGGGAGTATCAACCAAATTAAACGCTAATTCCTTACCTTTTGAAGAGATAACAATCTGCTCCTTAATCTGAATCTCTCGTGTCTCGTGAGCCATATTAGAAACGCTACCCATCTCCTCGCCCAACCAATCCTTACAAATCCGGTTAGCGAGAGTAGTTTTGCCACCATTCGGAGGACCATACAAACCTAGCTTAAGTTGCTTTTTACCTTTAAAGATGTTCCTCAGAACCTTATTGATAAATTTTTTAATTATTCCAATGACCATAATTATTCAACCTAAAGTCAAAACCTAAGTTTATATACTTTTCTCTTTTATTTTACTTTCAACCAGTAAGCAAAAGGCTTATATAGATTCATTCTAATATTTACTTCATGAACGAAACCGTTCGTAAAGACATTCTCTTGGTATTAACCAAATCCATAGCTATTATGAAAAAAACGAGCAATTCCGCTATGGAGATGCGTAATCTGAGCAATAGTATAATCCATTCAGCAACAATCTTCCAGGACAAGGACAGCACCGATACAGCAATTCTAATTTACTCCATCTCAAAAATCATGGAGCGATCTGGAAAATCTACAAATTCCACCGTTTTACAAAATGAACTCGAAAAAGCAAAAAAGGTGCTTGAAAGAAAAGATGAACGCCAATATCAAGCAGACATACAAAAGATATTCAAAATCATCACTAAATTGGATAATAAGCTAACAACCTACGTCGATCATCTACTAACACACGCCTCAGCAAAAAAAGCCTGCAATCTGTGTGAGCATGGAGTCTCAGTAGGCCGTGCAGCCGAAATCTCAGGCACATCAAAGTGGGAATTAATGTCGCAAATGGGACAATCCTACTCACCAACCGACAACACCTCAAGAACGAGGCAGCGTCTACAGGTGGCACGGAGACTCTTTAAATGAGAGCAATAGTCTTCGATTCCGGACCCATCATCTCACTTACAACAAATGGCCTATTAGGATTATTAGTAGAACTCAAATCACGATATCAAGGAACATTCTACATCCCAGATGGAGTAAGAAATGAATTAATTACACATCCTCTTCAGACAAGAAAGTTCAAGTTTGAAGCATTACAAATATTAAGACTTTTAGAATCCGGCCAACTTGTGATGTCAGATCCGCCTGGTCTGAGAAAGAAAACAATGCATCTCCTAGATCTAGCAAACAGGATTCTGTATGCACGCAACCATCCTCTACGGGTGATCCAGTTCGCAGAAATGAACGCTCTAGCGCTGGCAATAGAAACCAACGCAGAGGCGCTCATTGTAGATGAACGTACAACTCGTATGCTAATAGAATCTCCCGAGGAACTAGCAAAAAGAATGCGCAAAAAACTTCACACCAAGGTAACCATTGATAAAAAAGCACTAAGTGAATTCCAAAAACATGTTGAAGGTATAAAAGTACTGAGATCCATAGAATTAGTCATGATAGCATACGAAAAAGGATTATTAGACAAATTCAAACTAAAAGTTCCTAAACCAAACGAAACACTCCTCTCAGCACTCTTATGGACCTTAAAATTACACGGTGCAGCTATTTCTGAGCAAGAAATCAAAGAAGTCATTCATCTAGAGACAAAATAACTTCACTATCTAAATCTTTAAATAACTTCTAGCATCTCTAAGGGCATGAAAGGATTAGTTATTGGGGGCGAATTTGGCAAGATTATAGCCAGACAAAAATCATCCGAACCCATTGAATTAGGAGAATTGCTTGTAGCCGAATCTGCAGATTCAAAAATACTATTACAAGCAATTGGTTTAGAATTCGGATCTCAAATTTCACAACAAAATCTAGAGTTAATTTCAGGAATGCAGCTTGAAGAAGACGAAAAAGCAGAGTTCATCGATCCAGAATTAAGAAATTACCAACTTGCTACCCTAAAAAACCTCATCACGTTCCAAGGTGAAGATGCAAGAATTGCAAAACAACTTCCCACGTTCTTCTCACCCATCAGATCAATTACAAAAGAGGACATCACCTTTCTAACCAAGCCCAAAAATCCATTAAAACTAGGACTTCTCCGTTCCGGTTCTAAAACACTAGATGTTCCAATCTACCTAGACGGACGAGAAGCATTCTCCCACCATATCCTAATTCCAGCAACCACCGGCAAAGGAAAATCTAATCTTCTAAAAACAATGATCTGGGACTGCATCGACAAAGACTATTGTGGCATGTTAGTATTAGACCCTCACGACGAGTATTATGGCAGAAATAAACCAGGACTAAAGGACCATCCGAGCAAGAATGTCGTTTATTACACCCCTCAAAACCCGCCACCCGGTGCAAAAACACTAAAAATCCAACTCAATAAAGTAAAACCTAGACACTTCAATGGGGTAGCCGATTGGTCAGATCCCCAACGAGAAGCGTTGCAAGCATACTACCAAGAATACAAAAACGATTGGGTAGAAGCGATTGTGTTAAACAAACCACTCCAAAATTTTAACGAGGGAACACTAGGGGTGGTAAAAAGACGAGTCATGCAACTTTTACATCTACACCTAGATGCCGGTCAACTCATCTGTTCTGGTGTGTTCGACCTTACAGCGGGAGAAACCACAATCTCCGACATCGGAAACGAGTTAGAACAATCAAAAACCGTCATCATCGACACATCGTCTTTCGAAGGAAATATAGAAATCCTTATTGGATCCTTATTAACAACCGAAATCTTCAATCGATACAAGCGCTACAAATTATCAGGAGAATTACAGCACAAACCAGTTTTATCAATAGTGCTAGAGGAAGCACCGAGAGTATTAGGTAAGGAAGTCCTAGAAAAAGGACCCAACATCTTCTCAACAATTGCAAGAGAGGGAAGAAAATTCCAAATCGGTTTAACTGCAATCACTCAATTACCTTCATTAATTCCAAGACAAATTCTAGCAAACATGAATACCAAAATAATTCTAGGAACAGAGATGAAACCCGAACGTGAAGCTATTATCCAAAGCGCAGCTCAAGATTTATCAGAAGATGACAGGACCATAGCATCACTAGATAGAGGGGAGGCAATCATCTCCTCAAATTTCGCAAAGTTCGCAACCCCCATAAAGATTCCACTCTTCGAAGACCTAGTAAAAGAGTCACCACAAAAACCGAAAACCGATTTCGGAGGCTCAACCCTAAGATGAAGTTCGCACACATGGCAGACTGTCATCTTGGAGGCTGGAGAGATGATAAACTAACAGAATTAGGACAACAATCATTCGAGAAAGCGATGGATATCTGCCTACAAAAGCAAGTAGACTTCGTAATCATCGCCGGAGACTTATTCAATACCGCAATCCCGCCAATAGATTCAACAAAGCACTGTGTTAATCAATTAAAGCGATTACAAAACGAAAATATTCCTGTGTATTGCATAGCAGGATCTCATGATTTCTCGCCATCAGGAAAAACCATGCTCGATGTTCTAGAAGGTGCGGGGCTATTAATCAATGTAGGAAAAGGTCAGGAAGCAGAAGGAAACCTAATACTTAATTTCACCACCGACAAAAAAACAGGGGTAAAACTAACAGGCATTCCGGGAAAACGAGCAGGACTAGACAAAACCTACTACGAACAGCTAGATCGAGCTATTGAGCAAGAACCAGGATACAAAATATTCCTCTTCCATTGCGTCATAGACGAATTAAAAACAAAAAAGTTCGAAAAAGTAGACGGCATGTCCACCTCGCTCATGCCAAAGAACTTCGACTACTATGCAGGTGGCCACGTCCACATCGTAAAAAAGCAATCCATCGAGGGCTACAAACAAGTAGTCTATCCCGGACCACTCTTTCCAAACAATTTCTCAGAGCTAGAAGAACTCAAACAAGGAGGGTTCTATATCGTAGAAGACGATCAACTAACGTTCGAGCCCGTACAAATAAAAAAAGTAGAATCGCTAGAAATAGATGCAAACCAAAAGTCACCAGAAGAAATCACCCAAGAGATAAAAGACGCATCTACAAAAATCGATGCTACAAACGCAATCATAACCATACGTATCGCAGGAACCCTACAGTCTGGAAAGCCATCCGATATCGACCTTAAAAAAATCTACGAAGAACTCTACAACAACAAAGCCCACATGGTCATGAAGAACACGAATGCCGTAAAAACAAAAGACTACGAAGAGATAAAGATTGAGGCAGCATCCATAGAGACCGTTGAAGAAAATCTCATCCGCGAACACGCTTCACAAAGTAACTTAAAGACCGTTCCCAAAGAACAACTTGCTAATTTCACGAAAGGCCTAATGCAAGTCCTGCAAACAGATAAAGAAGAGGGAGAAAAAGTAAATGATTTCGAAATGCGTGTCAAAAGAGAGATGGATAAGACTATTCAACTGTAGTAAGGTTTAAAAGTAACTTCTAACTTACAATAACTATGAGCAAAAGCGAGTCCCCCATATTGTTAATAGGAATGAATGTACTAAGAATTAAAGCCATAGAAGAGGGATTAGGATACAGAGTACCCTCTCCAGTCTATACTGCACTTAATTTTACAAAAGCAAAAGATAGTATAAGTAATGGGAAATATGGAGTAATCTATCTCGAGATAGAGGATTTTGAAACGGGGGAAGAGCAGGGACTGATGAATCTAATTACAGCTCAGGACGCAAAAGTCATCCTTAAAGGATCCTCAACCAGAGTGGAACGAGCAAAGAGCATGTATCCAGGAATCCATGACTATGTAACTACTCAAAGCAAGCTAGATGAAGAATTCGACGACATTTTTGAGGTTATTACAAATAATGTACCTCCTTCTGATGAGTAAAGGCGCAAGAACCATAATACTAATTCTCCTAGGCGCTATAATCATCGGCTGCACCCCTCAAATTACTGGCAACGCAATCAACATACCTCAAGAACAATCTCAACCAATAGTTGTCTATTTCTGTCCACAAGAGAACTGCGAGCAAGCCATGCTCGATACGCTAGAAACTTCCAAAAAATCTATCCACTGCGCATTTTTCGATCTCGACCTCAACTCAATAAAAAATCTACTAGCAGAAAAAAGCAAAACCCAGGACGTAAAACTAGTGGTAGATGAAACAAATGAGGTAACGATTGAAGGTCCAGGCATCAAGCGCGACACCACCTCGCAATATTCACACAACAAATTCTGCATTATCGACAACCACCTACTGTTTACCGGTTCCATGAATCCAACCGTCAATGGCGCAACCAAGAATAACAATAATCTTCTAGTCCTAGATTCAAAATTACTAGCAATAAATTACGAAGAAGAATTCCAGGAACTCTGGGCTGGAGAATTTGGTTCAGGAGAAAAAGTAACACATCCCATAATTACCCTAAACAACCGAAAGATAGAAAATTACTTCTGCCCAGAAGATCAGTGCGCCGAGCACATCATCACACTCCTTAAAAAAGCTAAAACATCAATTCATTTCATGACCTTCTCATTTACTCATGAGGGAATAGCAGATGCCATGCTCTTTAGCAAAGCAGAAGTAAAAGGCATCTTCGAAAATAGGGGAGCAGAAGGAAAACATTCACAACTTCCAAGGTTAAGAGATTTCGGCATTAATGTAACAAAAGACACCAATCCAGCCACCATGCACCATAAAGTTTTTATCATCGATAGCTCAATAGTAATAACAGGCTCAATGAATCCCTCAAATTCCGGCAACACGAGAAATGATGAGAACGTACTCATCATCCATGATAAAAAAATTGCAAAAAAGTTTGTACAAGAATTTTCAGAACTTTGGAACTAAACTACTTTCTTAATACATTTAACATGAATTTATAATACATATTTTATGAGTTTTTAGTTCATATAAAGTAAATTTAAAGACAAGAGTACTGTAAAAAAATTCCGAATTATCCCCGTCCTAAAGGGCGGGGCTTTACCATTCGGAATTTTAGACTCAAAAGTCGCTCTGAAGAGCGGGGCTTTGAACCCAAGCGACTTTTGAGTAAAAAAATAACCTAGTCGTAATGGAAACAAGGAGTAAGAATCATAATAAATCTTTATAAACGCCACTCCGCTAACAACATCATGATATACACCTTCAAAGCGTATGGACATGAAAATGTCTTAAGCAACCACAAAACAACCTTCGAGTTCACGAAAGATCCAGAAATCGGAATCGAAGCAGATTGTATTGTAGCCGTTAAAGCAGATTTCGATTTTCATAAACTAAAAGACTTAATCCACTACTGCAGAACTAACAACAAAGACCTAATAAGAATCACCATAAAAGCAGATAATGTAACGGAAGACATCAGATGCCATCTCAATATGCACTTTGATGACGATAGAGAAATGGTCATCAGAATGAGCAAGTTCCTAAGTAAAAGAACCTTCGGAATCCTAGCAAATAAAGCATCACGACATCTAAAGCAAGAACTCAAAGACAAGATGAAAGATCCGAATCAAATAATCACAGTAACTATTTCTCCAATAGATTAAATTATCATTTACTAGTACTCAATAACGCTTTTGTTTCTGCCAAAAAACGTGTTGGGTGCAGAGGTTTCTTGGGCCTGGTAAGCCTAAAAGAAACCGAACAGCCTCAAGGCGCGGCAGGAACCTGAGTCATATACAAGGGAGAATGGTATGAGAAGAAGAAAAACCCTGATGGAAGAACAATGTATCAATCAGAAAATGAAACAATCATTCTTCCCATAAAAATTCTAAAGGAACTCTAGTACTAGCCTCAATCACTACAATTTAAATACCGAGTTTTAGGAACAAAATTAAGAATTCTTCCCTCTTTAACTCGACCACAACCCAAAAAGTCATCATTATTCTTAATCAACACAAATCCTTTTTCGGTTGTTTTCATCTCAAGATCATTACCTTTTATCCACGTTCTAGCAACGCTATCAGTTACCCCACCAACCCCTTTTGTAGCCTGTTCACCAATCATCTGACTCCCCTCAATAGAAAGTCGAGCCTCGCCATGCGAAATCTCACCAACATACACTCCAAGAGAATTAACACGAATATTTGTAAGATCTAAATTGCCAACCTCTTTACTCACCGCATAAATTCTATCTTTTTCGCTCTTAAAAAATGCGAAGTCTAATTTTGAGGCAATCCCGAACTGAGTCTCCAATAATTTAAGAAATTCCTTCCTCTCCTTTCGCTCAAGTACGGCAACTCTCATACGCCCCACAACGGATTCTCTTTTCGTTTAATTTCAGCAATCTGCTTTAGCACCGACTTCTGCCCATCACTAAGATTAGCCTTCAAATCCCGCAATTTTCTAAAGTGCTCTTCAGGAATAGCCGAATAGAGAACCGTGCCCTCATGAATCTGTCTGCCAACGGTAACATCCTCTAATGATACAGCAACCTGCTTGCCTTTCTCAGCAGCCTCAATATTTTTCTGTTCAAGCTGCATACTTTTAACCGTAGTAATTGCGATACCATCATCCTTCATCAATTTCATGCCCGTCTTCAATGTTCCACCTAAAATTTCCATCCCTACAACAGCAGGATTATTCTGTCTAAAGATATGGCCTTTCATAATCTCTCCCTTAACCGGCTGCATCAATCCTGCTAAGTCACAAGCCTCCGCAGACTTTTGACTCTCCTCTCTCCACTTTTCAAAATCCTCAATTAATTTATAGATAATCTGGTTAGTAAACACCGTAATCGATTCCTTCTCATTTCCAGAGGCATCATCAACATTAAACCCTAAAACAACCGCGTTCAACGCATCAATACCTACATTAGCCTCGGCATCAGCAATATCTTTTTTTGTAATAGGACCAATCGAAGCCCGCTTAATAGAAACATCAATATCTCTAAGCATCTTCTCCAATGCTTCAAGTGAACCAAGAGTATCAGCCTTAATCACAATACCCTCCTTATCGGTCTGTATCAACACCTCCTCAATCTCCGATTTAATAGCCTCTTTAACAGCATCAATTTCATCCTCACTGCAAGACTGAATCGGCATCCCTGACAATACTCCCTCAACATCAGGAGCTATGATACGAACACCTGTAGCAGCAACCGCCTCTTCAACCGCCTCAAATTTAGCTTTCGAATCTCTTAGTTCAGACAACGCCTTAGGTTCGAATAAGCCACGAACCTTAGTAACGATAGGTTCATTCAACGTACCGACAACAATGGTATCGCCCTTACGCAAAGTACCATCATACACAATAACGTCCATACTAAGACCAAGACCTTTAACCTCCTTAACCTCCAGAATAGAACATTTAGCATTACCTTCAACATCAACCTTCAACTTATTCTCAAGGTACTTCTGAGCAAGTCCCGTAATGACCATCAATAATTCTGCAATTCCCTCAGTAGTTTTAGCTGAGGTAGGAACAATCGCAACTCTTTTCGTAAAATCCCCTACCCTATCAAATCGTTCAGCATCCAGACCGTGTTCAGCTAACGATCCAACAAGCTCATACAGTTTTCCCTCAATTAATTGCTGTACCGAACTTGTCTGGGAAGTTATGTTAGGAATCAACATCACTTCAGGTTGCACCTTCCAGCCATACAACAAATCAATCTTGTTCATAGCAATAACAAAAGGAACCTTGTACGTTTTCAAAATTTCGATAGATTCAATTGTTTGCGGCTTCAATCCTTCGTTAACATCCACAACCAAAATAGCAATATCGGCTAAGCTACCTCCCCGTTTACGCAATGAGGTAAACGAGGCGTGTCCAGGAGTGTCAATAAATACCAATCCAGGAATAGTGAAGGGAATATTCAATGCACCTAATAACGAGCCACACACCTTTTTGACAGTATCCATCGGGATAATCGATGCGCCAATAGCCTGCGTAATCCCTCCTGCCTCACCAGAGGTAATAGCAGTCCCTCTAATCGTATCTAAGATGGTCGTCTTCCCGTGATCAACGTGCGCTAATACCACACACATCGGACTGCGTAATGCCATACCTACTAAGAAAAATACGTAATTTTTAAACCTATGGGATTTATCCACATAATTCTCTTCAAACTAACGTTCACAACACTAATAATGCACACAATAAAACTTTATATACCACTTCGACTTGAAAAGTATCATGAAAGGGGATTTCATGTCTAAATCTTTGGCAAGTTTGCTGTTAGTATTCATGCTTGCAGCAGCTTTTGTCAATTTTCACCCGCTAGGAAGGTATTATCTTGACGAACCTTATCAAAGAGGAACATTCGGTCAAGCCTACGTTACTGTTCAAAATCCAACTAATGATAAATTAGACGATGTCAACATTAAATTAATCATCTACGATCTCGGAGTCCAATACACCTCCATTCCGTTCGATGTACCTAAGGGAGATTCGCGACTTTCAATGATTCATATGCCCATCTCCAGAAACGTTCAACCAGGAACCTACATCTCAAGACTAACCGTCTCGAATGACGAATTTAGGGACTCAAAACACATTCTAGTAACCATTGTCTAACTTTTTAAGTAACATTTTAATACTAACTTCTTATTGTAAGGTCATGTCAATCATTCAAGAAGGATCTGCCACCATCACAACAACTAATCCTAAGATAGTAAGCAAAGCCATGCCCGTCTTCTACAACCCAGTAATGAAGCTCAATAGAGATGTAAGCATCCTCCTTCTCAAGTCAATCGATGACAAAGCCCTAGCAATTGCAGATCCTCTAGCAGGTTCTGGCATCAGAAGTATTCGCATGAGTAAAGAGCTACCTAAATCCAAAATAAAATCACTCACCATAAACGACAGCTCCAAAGAGGCATGCAAGCAAATAAAAAAAAATATCAAACAAAATAAAGTAACGGCCATTGTAACAAACCAAGACGCAAATCTTTTTCTACTCACAAGCAAAGGCTTCAACTACATCGATATCGACCCCTTCGGCTCCCCCAACCCATTCCTCCAGTCAGCAGCGATAAGAATAGCTAGAAACGGAATCCTGGCGGTTACAGCAACCGATACCGCAGCGCTAGCAGGAACCTACCCTAAAGCATGTCAAAGAAAATATTGGGCAAAACCACTAAGAACTGAGGAAATGCACGAGGTAGGACTAAGAATCCTAATCAGAAAAGCTCAATTAGTAGCAGCTCAATTCCAAAAAGCATTAATCCCGCTCTACAGCTATTCAAAAGACCATTACATGAGAGTATTTTTTAGAGCAGAAAAAAGTAAAGGGGCCGTAGATGAAATCCTAAAGCAACACGACTTATACAAAGGTGCAGGACCACTCTGGACAGGAGACCTACAAGACACGAAACTAGCAAAAGAGATAGCAAAGAACAATAAGGACGATACGATTCAAGACTTCCTCAATTTGATAGCAAAAGAATTACCAGTACTAGGCTTCTATGACATACACGCTCTAGCAAAAAAGCAAAAGCTCAAACTGCTACCTAAAACCGAAGATCTCATTAAAGCAATCAAAAAAACACACAAAGCAACGAAAACCCATTTTGCACAAGCATCGATTAAGTCAACAATCACTGAGCCCCAACTCATCAAGCTACTAAAGTCAAAACTTCTCAAAAACATATGAGCATAGCATCATCAGGTCGAAATCCTTCTAATGCAGAATTAGGCTGACAAGAGGGTTGGCTCCTGTTGCGAGAAGCTCGCTTCTTGCTCGCTTCAAACATCGGAGAATGTCAGCCTCCATAAATACCTGCAAGATTTCGAAGGTGCTATACTCATACCAAAAACTAAACGTTTTTATACCTAGCTTCACAAAAAACACTAAAAAGAGGCCATCATGGATCCAATTACATTTATCACCCATTTAGTTGTAGTACTACTTATTGGAATTTTCTGTTCGCTGCTTGCAGATAAGCTAGGCATACAAAAAATCATGCTTCTCCTTTTTGCAGGAGTAATCATCGGCCATCTCTCAGTGGTTGACGCTCCCCTCATCGATTTTCCACCTGAATTTCTAACGGCGATAGCAATCATCGCACTAGCAATCATCGTCTTTGATGCAAGTTCCAATCTCAACATCCATCAATTCGACGCATTTTCAGTCCACGCACTACGTCTAAGTCTAATCTTCCTCTTCCTTAACTCAATATTCCTAACTTTATTTACAGTCAAATTTTTTGCACTACCGAGTCCGTTAGCAGCACTACTATTCGCATTCATGATGTCCGGAACCGCACCAGATTCAATTATCTCCTTGTTAAAATCAACAAAAAACAAAGCGGCTCAACTGCTCTCTATTGAGTCAGTCATTAATTCACCTCTAACCGTACTACTCCCCTTCATCCTCATAGATTTCATCACCTCGTTCGAACAGATAGATATTTTCTCAACCTTCGTCCAACAGATAGGTCCCTTTCTACAACAATTTGTCTCAGGTATAGGTTCAGGAATAGTAGTAGGCATAGTCATCTCAAAAGTGATGAAAAAACAGTATTCCGAAACGATTAGTCCACTAGCAATCATCACTGCAGCGTTATTAGCATACGTCCTAGCAGAGAATCTAGGGGGCAATGGGGTATTAGCAGTAACCACTCTGGGATTATTTATCGGCCATGTGTACGTCTCTCACCGTGTCCACATCATGGAGATCGCATCCTTCTTTGCTAATTCATTAGAAATTCTCGTTTTTGTATTAATTGGAGTAATCATTAAATTCCCACTCGATGGAAAATTCATAATAACCTCTCTCGCACTCTTTGCAGTGTATCTAGTTATCCGTTTTGTAGCAATAGAGTGGTCCTGTAGAAAGATAGACCTAAGCGGCAAGGAAAAAATATTTATGGCCTTAAACAGTCAGAAAGGAATCGCAGTAGCCGTAGTAGCGTTCAGCCTTTCCACATTAAATCTACCTGGATTAACAACAATCCTTCACCTTACCATTGTGTTTATGCTCTACTCAATTATTCTTTCAACCGTTGTAGCAAAAGCATCAAAAATATTTTTGGGAAAGAAATTAAAACCAGAACATTAAATTTGATGTTCTTCAAATGCGTTCAATAATAATCTGTCCTTCTTTAACCTTAATAACACATTCTCCTCCGTCAGCAAGATCAGAAATTTTAGTAATAACACCAGGCAGCAATAATCTCCCGCCCCGGACATCAAGCTGAGCGATAATCTGCTGCTCAGTTGCATCATCCCTCTTCCTACTAATCTCTTTTAGAATTTCAGAAGCACCTTGCTTTGTCCCTTTATCCTTGAGCAGTTTAGTCTGTTCAAATAAGTACTCGGCAATTTTATCAGCAACCACAACACCAGATGCCTCAGTAATCCCCTTCAATCCAGGAGATAAGTTTACCTCCACTACTAATGGTCCTTTCGAACCCTCAAGAATATCAACGGCACACAGCGATGCTCCCAACGCTTTAGCAGCACGAACAGAAATTTCTTTGGTATATGCATTCGGAATATAAGATTCAACAGCTCCACCTAAATGAGTATTAGCCCTCTTTTCTCCGTCCATCGCCTTGCGCTTCATTGAAGCAATAACTTTATCGCCCGCAACCAATATTCGAATATCCTCGCCATTAGTCTCAATATATTCCTGTATCAAGAATGGCTGACGCAAAGTAGTAAGCGTATCCAATAACGAGTTAGCAGCAGCATACGATTCAGCATACATCACTCCCTTACCTCCAGTCCCACTAGGAAGTTTGAAAATAATCGGATAATTAATCTTCTCCAGAATCTTTTTCCCACCTTGAGAGGTAGCAGCCAAATAGGTATTTGGCATCGGAACCTTAAAGTGCTGTAGCGCTAGATGCGTCAACAACTTATCATGGCCCACCGTAAAGGAGTAGGGCAAAATAGGCATGTATGAAGTCTTACCTAACCTACTGGTCAATGCACGTAAAATCTGTGCATAACGAAAAGAACCCTTTGCAAAGATACAATCATATTCCGCAAGTTCCTTGCCATTTGCAAGCACCTGAGCTTTATCGCTACCCATCTTTACCTCAATACTGCGAAGATCGATAGCATCCACACTAGAGAAATGCTTTTCCATGGACTCAATAGTCCATTTTGAGCTCGTACTTCCTAATGAGATGACTGCAGCTTTCATTTTTTAGAGGGATCAATCAAAAAACCATGTTGTAAGACATTAACTCCTATCAACAGCTTATACTTCAAGTGTGACCTATCCGCAACCGTAAATTCAGTTTTAAATTTCTGCGATGCGAATTCTATATTGGCTTCAACAGCTGGTCTTACAGCGCTTCCATGAGCACTCTTAACAAGTTTTTTTTGCAGTTCAGGACCAAAATCCATCTCTTTCGTCAAGGAAACATCAATTGAGGATCGAGTAGCACCGGTATCCATCTTAGCTTTCAACGTGCGCTTATTTCCCTGTGTATCAATTAAGGTAACAGACTCTATAAGCCCTACCACCCTCTTGCCACTAACTACCATAAGAATAACTCCGCTAACTGCACTTTTAAGGCTTTCTATTAAGGCAGTATCTCTGATGAGCGTTAGGAGCAGTTGCATCATCAGGTCGAAATTCTTCTAACTATAAAATTAAGCTGACAAAGGGGTCGTCCCCACGGGAAAAGTAAGCCTTCATAAACACTCTAAGATTTCGAAGGTGCTATGCTCTTTCTATTCAAGCTTAGCAGGGAATAAACTACGAGACTTCCAGAAATAATCAATTCCCGAAACCACAGTTAACACCGTAGCAACCAACATCAGGTTCCCCCCATAAGGAAATCCAAATAGAATCCATGGGATCGCAATCATCTGACTAATCGTCTTAATTTTGCCCCATTCCGATGCCGCTATAGTAATGCCCTGGGATTGTGCACCCAAGCGCAACGTAGTAACCACAAATTCGCGGGTAATAATCAAGAACACCATCCACGCATCAACACCCTTTCCAATCAAGAAAATCAATGCAGCGGCAACCAAAATCTTATCTGCCATCGGATCAATTAACTTTCCAAAATTAGTAGTCAATTTATGTTTTCTTGCCAGGTACCCATCCAACCAATCACTAACAGCAAGAACGATAAAAATAACAGCTGACCAAAAAGTATGATTAGGAAAATCAACAATCAACACCCCAATGAAGATAGGAATAAGTAGAATTCGCAGTAACGTAATAACATTTGCAATGTTCATAGCAATACATTACTCCAGGAGTATAAATGAGTTTCTCTTCTTAACAAATATCCATATGATGCTTATACATCAATCGTACGTGTCTATCCGCAGTATAATCTATCACTAGACCAGAAACAAAGGTACTTCCAACACAAGCACCTTTTTTGACATCTCGTTTCAAAGCATGAGTTACCTTTGCCGTAACATCGCTAGCAATTCTTTTAGCTTTTTCCTCAGTATATTCGCAGTTCAGAGCAGCAGCATAGATGCTTTTATACACTTTTTTTTCGTTATAGTCTTCCTGGTGCCCTTTTACTTTTATGATACAGTGCATGATCTCACCTCAGTTCAAGTTTATCGTTCCGTTTGCAATTAACATCAACATCCATCCTAATCCTATCAACAAAAATCCAGTAAATAATCTCATGTACGCCTTATTCGATTGCTTCCAATCCTGGATATGCTGCAATTTAGTACCGAGTACTACCATCATTAAAATGATAATTAACGGCAGGACAAAAATGATATTATACAATATCAACAATAGTAATCCAGTAAAATCAAATTGCTGCGACAACATTATAGTAATCGCTAAATAAGGACCGCCAGTGCAAGGTAATTCCACGGCAGCAACAAAAACACCCAAAAAGATACAGGTACCAACGCTAATATTCTTCATCTTTTCCTGAATCTTAGCAACATACTTGTGAGGAATCATCAAAGAAAATCCCTGGCCGTACCAAAAGAAATCTTTAATTTCAATAAGACCTGCTAGCACCACTATCAATCCAACCGCAATCGAGATATATTCAGCAACAATAAGTGGTATCGAAGACAAAAAGGTAGTCAATCCCAACCCAAAAAGAAAATACGTAACAAAGACTGCAAGGATATACAACAAACCAATTTTCAACACCTTCCCTTTTTTCTTGGCAACAAGGAGTGTGGACAACAACAAAATTAATACACCAATAGCACAAGGATTAACAGAATCAACAACTGCAGTAGCAACAACCGTAGCAACTTTAGGCAATCCTAAAGCTATTGCCATACATGATCACCTATCGCTTTTGGCCTTCTAGTGAAGGAATCATACTCCCATCCTTTAGCCTGCCAGCTCTCACATATCTGGGAGGTAGTATCTTCATTATTCGAAGCAAAAGAAACAATAATGCAATCTCCCGGAGGAGCAGCAGGATCAGGATAGATAAGATATTGTGTATACTCTTCAATGATTTTACCATTCACATAGACAGCTAGTGAACTTTCAACATCTCCACAGCTCTCGCCAGTACGAACCTCATAATCTCCTTTGGAACTTGGGAAAAAGAAGTAGTCCTGCTTGAGTACCCCTCCAACAACAGAGAAGAAATTTCCCAAATTAACATCAGGAATATCTCGTACAGCACCCTCAATGTGAATCCGATTATCATTATGCTCATGAAAGAAAGGGTTCCCAATCTTATTGCTAGGAAACTCAGGATTTACTAAATCAAGACGTTCACCACACATCCACACCTGATAGTCGGCATGCCAGTGCACCGGCCCTCCCGTTTCAGAAAGAGTATTTTCATAAATGGTGTGTCCTCCCAAGTACAAAGTAGCAATCAACACCGGAATCGCAATCAAACCAAACAAAATCTTCTTAGAAGAATCATCAAACTGCCCCTGATGAATAAAAACAAAGAACATAACCGCAAACAAAATTGCAATACTAGCATACACAAGCAATAATGGATCAATCAACGAAACGGCTTGCACCTCATCACCATGACCATACACTAAAGATGAAAACGCAAAAACAAGGGGAATTAATACTATAACACGCGGTAACCTCTTTTTTAGATGCATATAAACCTCTTTTTTAGATCAACAAAAAGGGCAACCTTCGCCCTCGTCATCAGGATGTTCACACTTACCTTTCTCTTTGGACATACCTGAATTTTAAGAAAACGAATATTTAAAGGTTGTGATATTGAAAGTGACTAAGAAATTAAATAACACACTCCCAAGATAAACCCGATATCTCAAATAGTAGGTAAAGACTTCTAAACCAAACATTTATAATAAAGCAATTCAACCTAAAACCGTGGTAGATCAATATGATGTGATGGTTATCGGTGGAGGAACAGCCGGATTAAAGATAGCTATACATGCAGCCTCCAGCAAGCTCAAGACCGTCATGATCGATCCCGGAGCATTAGGGGGAACCTGTTTAAACACGGGGTGCATACCTAGTAAAGTGATGCTACAAACTTCTCACCTCTTCCATCAAACAAATAACTTGGAAGAATTCGGAATAACTGTGAAGGAGGTTAAATTTGATTTCGCAAAAGTTCTTGCTCGTGCACAAGGCATGGTCGACTACGGCCAGAAATCAATCGAAATGATTATCAAAAATCCTAATCTAACTACCATTAGAGAACCAGCCGAATTCATCAACAACAACACCGTAAAAGCAGGCAATGCAGAAGTTTCAGCAAAAACAATAATCATCTCAACCGGAAGTAAAAACTTCATTCCCCCCATCAAAGGACTAGACACCATAGACTACATCACCAACGAGAACATGCTTAAAACAAAAGCATTTCCAAAAAAAGTAGTCTGCATCGGTGGCGGCTATATCGCAATGGAATATGCCACTTTTTTCAACGAGCTAGGCTCGCAAGTCACTGTTCTAGAGCGTATGCCAGAAATCCTCACCTTAATCGATGAAGATATCACATCCACACTACATAAGGCCTACGAAGAAGAAGGCATGACCATCAAAACAGGAATCAACATCATCGAGGTCAATCAAGAAAAAAATAAAAAAACCATCACATTCAACAATGTAGATGACAAAAACTCAAAACCAGAAACCATTGAGGCGGATGCAATCATAGTTGCAACTGGAAGAATACCCAACACAGACGGATTACAGCTAGAAAAAGCAGGAATAAAATTAAATGACAGAAAAGGCATCAAAATAAACGAGCAATTCCAGACAACAAACAAGAATGTCTACGCAATCGGAGACGTCATTGGAGACGCACTCTTCGCTCATGCCGCATCTCGCGAGGCACACATCATTATCGAGAATATCTTTAATAAAGCAAAACGCACCCTAAATTTCAATCTCATGCCCTGGACCGTTTTCACCAACCCACCCATTTCAGGTATCGGGCTATCTGAAAAAGAAGCAAAAGAAAAGAAGATAGAATACCGATTATTTAGAGCAAATTTCGCACGAGCAGCTAAAACAAGAATCGAAGGAGATTCAAGAGGATTTATGAAGATTGTAGTAGATAAAAAAGGAACCATGCTCGGCGTAACGATGATGGGACTTCGTGCAGACGAATTAATCCATGAATATGTCGCCGTTATGAATTCCTCCTCCCCAACAATAGAAACCATTCAAAACACCATCCACATCCATCCCACTATTGCTGAAGTAGCAGATACATTAAGAGAAAAATAAAGGTGATGCAAACATGTTAGACGAAAGAGAAAAGAAATTAGCAAAATTACTAGTAGATTATTCTATTAAAATAAAGAAAGGAGACATCATCAAAATCAATACCGGTGTTGAAGCTACAACTCTAGTAAATGAAATCTGTAGATTAATCCTAGAAAAAGGAGCATCACCGAGAGTAAACGTCGACATGCCCGGATTCGCCTACACCTACTACAAACACGCTCCAGAAAACGTTCTTAAAATGGAACCCAAAATTGCAAAGTACGAAGCCGAGCACACCGATGGAGTAATAGGAATTTACACCAATCGCAACACCAAGGAATTAAACACAACAGATCCCATGAAAGCTGCAGCTCGCAGAAAACTAACAAAAGTAATCTCAGAAATCACATTAAAGAAAGACAACTGGGTTATTTTCGACTATCCTACAGATGCACTAGCACAAGACGCAGAAATGTCACTAGAAGAATTCGAAGATTTCGTCTATGGTGCATGTCTAATCGACTACGAAGCCCTAGGAAAAATAGAAGCAAAACAAAAGAAAATCCTTGACGATGGAAAAACCGTAAGAATCGTCTCACCCAATACCGATTTAACCTTCTCCATTGACGGAAGGCAAGGAATAACCTGCCTAGGAAAAAGGAACATGCCGGATGGCGAAGTCTTCATAGCACCTGTCGAGGACACCACCGAAGGTTTCATCGAATACGATTTCCCCGCAATCTATGGCGGCCGCGAAGTTGATGGAGTCCGATTAGAGTTCAAGAAAGGAAAAGTCGTAAAAGCAACCGCAAAGAAAAACGAAAAGTTCCTCCACCAAATGATTGATATCGATGAGGGAGCAAGATTTCTCGGAGAATTCGGTTGGGGAGACAATTTCGGAATAACAAAGCACGTTAAACAAATTCTCTTCGATGAAAAGATCGGCGGAACCATCCATCTAGCGTTAGGAATGGCCTACAAAGAAGGTGGCGGCGTAAATGACTCAGCTCTACACTGGGACATGATTAAAGACCTCAGAAAAGAAGGAATACTGTATATCGATGGCAAGCCTGTCATGAAAGATGGAAAGTTCTTGTTTTGAGCTTTTAAAAAATACTCCACTTTGTTTGTAGCGAGAGGTATCCCAAGAATGTTCTCTAAGGGTCTCAGCAAGATAATCTACTACAGCACCAATCGTTAGGAGTTTATTTACTCAAAAGTCGCTTGGGTTCAAAGCCCCGCTCTTCAGAGCGACTTTTGAGTCTAAAATTCCGAATGGTAAAGCCCCGCCCTTTAGGGCGGGGATAATTCGGAATTTTTTTACATCATCTATGGGACATAATTATCCCTCCTAATTGCTATTTGCCTTTCGGCTATAGAGTAGAAATGCACATTGATATAAAAATATTCTGAGAAAGAGCTAGCTAGCAATTCATAGATAAGTGGCGAAAACTAAACCCTATTAGTCCTTGCTAGCTCACCTTTCATTTGTAAAAGGTGCATTAGTTTCAAAGCTTTGACTTCATCCCGCATACGTTCCATATCGCGTTTCAGTTCATAAATCAACTCATAGTTGTGCTGTACATTATCTGAGTTTTCTTCAACAATGGCGGAGGTGTCAACTATTGAAGACACCTCCGAGCGGACCTGTTTAATCCAGGAATCCACATTTTCAGTAAATTGCGCCAAATCGTTTGTTTGTAGTGTTGTTTCCATGGGTATCGCCTCGGGGGAAAGGCAAGATGGCCGTTTTCAGCCAGTAGCCTCTTTTATGGTTTTTCCAAACCAGTATACAGATATGTATATTAGTAGTATATAAAGGTTTGGTTTTTAATACAAACTAGAAAATAGATGTTGAAGAATACGGTTCCAGCTAGAGTTATAAATGACACACTCCCAAAATAAATCCGACTAAAGTCGGGGGTTTCTCACGCATAACTTCCAACCTCGATAACCAACCCAAAATATTTTCTTTATATAAACTATAGAGAAACCTTTTTATACCTCCCCCGAGAATTCAATTTTGGGGTATTTCATGTCAGACGAAATAATAGAGGAAGAAATGGGTGAAACCATCTACGATGAAGCAGGTCGTAAGGATCTTGTCGAGAGTGACGAGATGAGCGCAGGAGAAGAAGCGTTCATGCAAGGTTACGAAGACGCTTCAGAAGAAGATGAAGACGAGCAAGACGAAGAAGAAGAGCTCGAAAATTAAACTCTATATTTTTTTAATTTTTTTAATGTTGAGATGAGTAATCACTACTTTCTTTATTGCTCGAAGTGGGTTCCATATCCCGATGCTCTGCATCGGCATGCACATCGCCCACTTTGAGGCTTAAAAAATACCCCGGAGCTCTGCTCCGTTGGGATTTTTTATCTACTCTTAAGATAATAGCGTCCGCCGATAATAGCAACGAACACAAGAATAATGTAACCTACATCGCTATGCTCCCCCTCACCATGCTCTTTAGCATCCGAATGAGTCTCAAGCACATCCTCAGAAACCTCACTATGACTTTCAACAACAACATCGTCGCTAGAAACAGCATCATGACTTTCTACAACAACCTCCTCAGCAAATGCAAAGCTAGCAAGCAAAACAAAAATGAACAGTAATAATATCCTCATACCTACTTCGAACAAAATGAATATATAAATCTTACTCTTACTATGGCTCAGTAGAAAGTCTTGGTTACTCAAAAGTCGCTTGGGTTCAAAGCCCCGCTCTTCAGAGCGACTTTTGAGTCTAAAATTCCGAATGGTAAAGCCCCGCCCTTTAGGGAGGGGATAATTCGGAATTTTTTTA
>JAQBWB010000079.1 GCA_027623355.1 Nanobdellota archaeon
GAGGAAGCCTGGATTTTTCCTCTCTCTGCCAAATTGTCGCGCAGCCTGCGCGACAATTTCGGGAAATTTTGGGGGGAAATTTGGGGCTGTCAACGCAAAGTGAAAATGTCACCCTCTTGTGCAAAGTAGAAATGTCACCTTTGTAATAGAAGAGACACTTTCAATTGGGTTAGTCTTTTAGGTTTGTTACCCCTTCCCCCCATGGGGGGAAAATGGCAAATTAAAAATTTACTACCATTCCCATCCGATGTCTTTGGATAATTGACAATGGTTTCTTTCTATCTAAAAAAGCATCAACCTTTTTACGGTCCATCACATGCTCAAAGTAAGGCTGATCTCCAAAGAGCGTATAATCGTATTCTTCACCATCAAACTCTATTCTTATCCCATCAACATGCTCTGTTATCATTGCTGTTTTACCTGCCAATTTTCTGCCGTTTCCCTTTGGGATTAGTTGGTAGGTTTTATGCTTGTATTGAATTTCCAGTGATTTAGATATCTTACGTTCTTCTTTTCTGCACAAAACCTTGTCAATATCTGTACCTTTAGCCAGCTCTCTATGGGCATTTTCAGAACTCTGAGCCACTCGTCCAAAACGATGGTTGTATTCTTCTCTATAGCTTTCGAGATACTTGTTTCCTTCCTCAATAGAGGAAATACCTTCCAGCCTCATTAACTTGATCAAGCGGTCTTGTAAAGTTCCGTGAATCCTTTCTACCCGACCTTTTGCCTGCGGACTATTGGCATAAATAAGCTCTATATCCAGTTCTTTCATGGCTTTGCCAAATTGGGTTAGTTTGGGCCTCTCCTCTGCTTTAGGCGACTTAAAAATCGTGTGACGATCTGAATAAAGGGCTAAAGGACGACCATGTGTTTCAATATAGCGTTTCATTCCCTGAAAATAGCCCTCCAGGCATTCTTCTTCTATAAATCTAAACTCCATGATTTTACTCGTAGCATCATCTACCATGTTGATCAAGCAGCATTTTGGCCCTCTGTCTTCGAACCAGTACTCGGGACTTCCATCAATTTGTATAAGTTCGCCTTCTCGAGGCCTTCGGTTTCTTCTCTGATAAAAACATGAATTCTTCCTTTTCTTGACCTTCCAAAGCCCTTCCTTTATCATTAGGCTCCTGATCCATTCTCGACTGACTATAAGATCATGACGCTCTTCAAGCTGTTCCTTAATCAGCTGAGGGCCAAAGTCAGGATAATTGTTTTTTATTAACTCCAACATCCCAGCCTGGGTGTTGGGGTTCATTTTCTTATTACTGGGCTTACCTCGATTACGGTGTGCCAAGTTTGCTAGCCCTCCTTTCCTATACCTCTTGCATAAGCGCTTTGTCTGTCTAAGGCTAATACCCATTTGTTCACTAGCTTTTATTTGAGTAATTTCACAACTAATCACTTTAGATATGATCTCACCTCTGTAAAGTTCTTTTTTACTCATTCGTATAATCTCCATAGGCACTCCCAATTTAGAAAGAGAATCCAGTGATTATAACTAAAGGTGACATTTCAACTTAGTTTTATAGGTGACATTATTACGTTGCGTCTACACAGTATTAAATATACAAGTATTAAATATACATTGATTTATATTATTAAAATGCCTAATATCGACTAATTTTTTAATTAAATAATTCGTATTTCATTCGTAGAGGTGTCGATAATGAGAGCTGTGCAATCTTCCAGATCCAACCCTGGCAGTCTTTTTCCCGGGCAAATTCAAGAAAGAGGCTCCTTGAGGGATAGTGATCGAGAGAGGGCTGTAGCACGGGTATATGGAGAGACATCTGTTGTTATTGGGGAAGAATACCCCGTTTCCTTGGAAGAGGGTAACAGAAGGAGAGTGAATAATGACTTTGCCTTACCATCAAGACTATGTAATTTGACTTCGGGGGTTTCAAAAATTACCAAGGGTATCAGAAACAGGTTTTTCTCAAAATCCAGGAATAACCAGGTTCAGGTCATTAGCTCACCAGAGGTGGCTAACTCGCCAATAGAACGAGGAATGTGTATTAACGATGCCCCTTCTTTTTCGAGTGAGGAAGAACAGGAAGAGACTACTCAAATAAAAATGTATAAGGAACTGGGTAAGAATTTTTCTGAAGGAGAAAAGATTGATCTTGCTAAAGTCATTGAAAAGATGCCAGAAGATAACCCTCAAGAAAGGACAAAGTTTTATAAAAATCTAACTAAGGGTGTCCATGGATTGGAAAAAATCTGTCTTATCGAAGAAGGAGCAAGAATATCAGAAGATCAATTCAAAAAAAGAGCAAAGGAATGCATACGATTGATTAAAGGTATGAGTGGGTTGAACAAAATTGCGTTCATGAGAGCCTTTGCAGGGATGCCAGGAGACCATTTCGAAGAAAGGGCTGAAATTTTCAACAAGTTAAAAAGACCTCTGGATGATTATCACCATCACCAGATAGAACTTATCAGCGCTATTGCGAAGGTTCCTGAAAATCACTTCAAAGAAAGGGTAGAGTTTTTTCAGGAGGAAAAAGAAGGCATAGAGTATTGGGAAAAAGCCGGTTTTTTAGAATCAATTGCAGAAATACCTGAAGATCATTTTAAAGAAAGGGTAGGTTTTCTTAAAGAGTTAAGGCAAAACACAAGGAATTTTCGAGAAAAGCGAGATCAAATCCATGCTCACAAGTCCCAAGTAACCGCTTTACTGAAAAGATGGAATTTTTTAGGAAACTTGTAGGGGACTATATGGAAGGGCGAACAAAGGTCGTGCTTCTCAAGGCAGTAGCCGACATTCCAGAAAAGCACTTCGCTGAAAAAATAAGATTAATGGAAGAACTCAATACGAGCTTAACAGGGGATCAAAAAGTTTCTCTAGTCAATGAAGTAATCAATATTCTCGGAGATGACTTATTTGGAAAAAGGGTTGGCCTTATAAGACAACTCAGCAAAGGAATGAATGGAACTCAAAAAATCGCATTGGTTAAAGCAATAAAAAAAATCCCTAGAGAAGACTATGAGAAAAGAGTAGAAATCTTAGAGGAACTTTATGAAGGTCTGGAAGGATATCAAAAAAATATCCTCGTAATCGATTTGATTCATACCATTGCAAAAGTACCAGGGGATGACCATATTAGAGAAAGGGCGGGACTTTACCTCCATTTGAATCAAGAAATAATGAATCCAGAGCAGAGATCGCTTCTTCTTGATCAGTTATGCAACTTTACAGCAATTAGACAAACAGAAAGCTGGGATGATTTAGCTAATGACTTTATTACATTTCTGGAAAGTCGAATTGAAGAAGACCTAAGTGTTCAAGATTTTGCGTTTGCCTTTCGAGAAAATCCTGTAGACTGGATGCCAACCGAACTGGTCTCGATGGCTACTTTATTAATTAATCAAAGAGATCGATATACCGTCCGTTCATCGGGAGAAATTGCCATCCGGGCGAATAGAGAGTTGCTCAAGGAAAAGCCCGAAGAAGAACTCAAAAAACTCATTCACGCCTGGCAACCCAAAAGAGGAAATAAGCTCAGACTTGGTATCACCTTTCAAGACAAAAAAAACAGATTTGAAAGTGGAATA
>JAQBWB010000015.1 GCA_027623355.1 Nanobdellota archaeon
TTTTAGATTAAGAAGCAAGGCTGAGCCTGCGCTAACCGAGGCATTGCCGGGAGGATTTCTATGGGGCCCTAGAAAGGTAATCTTTAAAAAGCAACCTCTAATCCAATGACTTAAGATGGGACGAATAAAGACAACTCCAATAAAAAGAGCAACTCAGAAGATTTACGCTGCCTACAAAGACAGACTAAAGAAAAATTTTGATGAAAATAAGAAAGTAGTAGACGAAGTAACCAATAATATTTCAAAGCCAATCAGAAACAAAATCGCAGGATATGCTACAAGATTAATGAACCGTGGCGACAGTGTAAATAAGCCACACACACCCCCAAAAAAAACATCAAGGAAGGGCGAGTATGATGACAGATCAAACGGAGACCGCAGATAATGCCAAAAATCCACGGAAACAAAAAGAGAGAATACCAGCTAGCCGCTCATAAAAATCACGAAAAAACGCTAAGAGGCGTTGTACGAGCTAAACGTGTGCGCACCTTCGGAACAGAAGAAGGAGCAAACACCTATGCAGAAGCTAACAACATCAAAAACTTCGATCTCAAGAAAGTAAAGAAAAACAAAAGATTTCAGATAGTAAAAACCGATAAACCTGTCTCAAAGAAAGTTGAAAAAGCACCTATTACAACTGAATAGTTCTTATTTTTTTAAACAAACTCATTCTAGACTTGTTAAGAAAAGAAACAGACCCAAATTCGATAGTCTGTTAAGAAAAGAAAAATAGTGACAGACCCAAATTCGATAGTCTGTACACCTCTTTTTCCCTGTAAGAAAGAGCCCCGGACATTTATTTTTCGTGGGGGGTGGTAGAAAAAGAACACGCCCGGAGCCTATGATTGTAATTTTTTCATTAATTTGTAAGGTTCTCTTCTGAATTCCTTGAGCCACATCAATCCCATGCGGATGAATTCTTTGTTGAATTTTTCGCTAAGGCTGTACGTTTTCTTGTACAGATCGTAATCGACAATCCCCATACTCTTCATTGGCGTCAAGATTCTATCGTAAAATTGTCGCTTGTTATAGCTAATCTTCACTTTCTTACCCCGATAGGGTTCCTCTTGAAGATTTTCTGTGACAATTTCGCCGTCGTGAAGGTACGTTGCGAATAAACTCATTTCCGTCTTGTTTATCTCTCCTCCTTTCTCCTTGATCATGTCGACGAGCAGCTTCGCTACAATAACCTGTTGTTTCGTAGCAAACACTACTTCATATATGTCATCCGGTAGATTAAACCGGTCAAACAATACGACCATTTAAAGTTATTAATAACACAGCTAGTATATAAATGTTTCTATTGACTACCCCAGTATAGGTTTTTGTATACTAATGCTATACAGCTAATTTGGGTTCCTATCGACGGTAAGAATAATAATAACAAAGAAATACGCTCCTAACGATTAACCTTACGCAAATACACAAAACCAATTCCAAACATCGCGATATTCAACCACTGTCCCATCGTCAGACCAAAGATAAAGCCAATCTGCACGTCTGGCTGACGCACAAACTCAATAAAGAACCTAAGCACAGCATACATCATCACAAAGCTCCAGAACAAGACTCCGCGCTTCAGCTTCCTATCCTTCAAATTCCATAAAACAGCGAAAATAACTAAATTCTTAAAACTCTCATAGAGCTGTGACGGATGCCTACACCCAGAATAGCCAGGAAAGTTAACGCACCAAGAAACTGAAGTAACACGGCCAACCAATTCCGCATTGATAAAATTAGCTATCCTTCCAAAAAACAAAGCTAAAGCACCTGGGATAGCAATCAAATCGGCTAGATCATAGAAATGGATATTCCTTTTTCTAGAAAAAAGATACGTCCCTACGCCAGCACCAACCAATCCACCATGAAAACTCAAACCTCCCTGCCAAATCGCAAAAATCTCTAACGGATGAAAAATAAAGTAGCTAAAATTGTAAAAAAGGACATAAAATACTCTAGAACCAAGCACAACACCCAACATCAAATACAATAATAAATCTGCAGAATCCTTCTTAGAAAAATCAACATCTCTTTTCGTAGCAAGATAGGGAAGTAAATAATACGTCAGGATAAAGCCAAAAGCATAGATCAAACCATACCATCTAACCTCTAAAAAACCAAAAGAAAGCAAGATTGGATCAAGATTATGAGTAAACATGTTTTCTGTCCGCCTCTAAAAAGTATACTCGATTAAATCCCAAAACCAAGAAAATGAAAACAAAGGAAATAAAACTAATAGTAGAAATATACGGCTGAGTTAATCGCGCGACCATAACTTGATTTGAAAACAGAGTATATCTGAGGACAAGATGAATAACATTAAACAAAATATAAAATCCTCCTAAGAACAATACATCCCACAAAATAAAGGAACCATATGCCTTATACTGCTTAAACGCAACCGCACAGCTTTTTCGAAACTTCATCCTCGAATCTCCATGAATAAAAGCTGAGTGAGATACATGAACAACTCCAGAAAGAAAAAATAAAAACACCGGAACAATAACAATCAGCACATACATCAAAAATTCCTTCTGAAGTAACCATCCAAAAAGAGAAACCAACAACAAAAAGACTCCAAAGAAACTAAAATACAATGCGACATTAAGACCATAAAACTGCCAAAAACGAGAAAAGGAAATCTTCAGTAAAGTATGCATACGCTCATAGTAATGGAGCATAAGTAATTTAGCAGCAGAATACAATAAGACCATGAGTAAATAATAGGCCATCGGATAAATAATAGCAAAAATAAGCAAATTTGTACTATTTCCAAAGTACTGTAATAAAACACTCTGATCATTAGGAACCTTTGAACTAACGTATGTTCCAATAGCAACAATAATCCCTAAAAACAATAAATCAATTAATGTAGCGAGAGAGAAAAGAAACTTGTTTCTACGAATCTGACCTAATACAACGCAACAGCGAGACCTAGAAAACATCTTTTTAATGTATGCAATCATAACAGCAAACAAGAAACGCTTCTATATAAAGTTATAGCTTAAGGTGATAAAAAATGGTCAAACCCACCCTTCACAGATTTTTCCTTGCCCTGGTGATAGACTCTAACGCCCCTCTTGGAGGTAATTTCCCCAATGAGATAACCCTGAACCTTTCCAATATCTTTCTCGGCAACCGTATAGACATATACTAAATCATCTCCTCCAAACATCCCATAGCGTGCAGCATCATCGCCTAGCGTTTGAGCAACCACTCTAACAGAATCCGAAATCGGTAAGTTATCGGCAAATAATACAGCGCCCACCTTGCTTGCATCACAAATATGTCCAACATCAGCAACCAATCCATCCGTAACATCCTGCATCGCATGAATAGCGCCTAAGAAACCAGATACCTTAGAAAAATCAGCTACAGGATTCCTATATCTTTTTTTAACCGGAGCATACCCAGACACTTTCTTATGATACAATCCTAAACCAGCAGCACCATACCCTAAAGTATCGCTAACAAAAATAAAATCACCTGGTTTTGCAGAGCTACGCAGTTTCAAATCTTTTTGAGGAACCTCTCCAACGATACTTACCGTTATAGAAAATTCTGATCCCGCAGCTACATTCCCGCCAACCAAAGCAACATCATATTTTTTACAAACAGACCTCATTCCAGAATAAATACCCTCGATACGCTTCACAGGAAAGCGTGAAGGAGCAATAATACTCACAAGCACATAGCTAGCAGTTCCGCCCATCGCATTAATATCAGAAACATTCACCTCGATAGCCTTCCTACCAATCTCCTCATTAGAAAACCAATCAAAACGAAAGTGAACGCCTTCAACCAAAGAATCCGTAGACAATAACATCAGCTTTCCCCCAACCTTCACAACAGCAGCATCATCCCCCATACCCGCGATAACATCTTTACGTGTAACGGAAGAAAATAGCTTCTTAATCAAACCAAATTCTCCTATATCTTTCAATGACTTGCTCATGAACAAGCAAAGCCAAGTCTACTTAATAAATCTTACCAGAGAAACCATTTTAAACACCAAAACCATAAACCCCTCCATGTCCCTAAAACACCGCCTAGAAGAACTCTTCCTACTAGGCATTGTTCTCTTACAAATCAGCGATTTTCTTGAATTCCTTCCAGAAGACCTAGACTTCGCAAAGAAGCTCCTTTCGTGGGCCATCCTAGGATATCTCTTCTACAAAGCATCTATCACCCACATCCTATTTGGAAATAAAAAACGTTCAGTCGATATCATCATTCTTCTAGCCTATGTTCTCTTCATAGTAAAGAATGTCGTAGCCATAGCCCATATCGGTGCCGAACATGCCGAGTTCTTCCATGCCTTATTCGCATGGATCGTCAACAACACAGTCATACTAGAAAAATATGCCTTCATCGCCGCAGGGGCTATACTGTTAACACTCTCCCTAGTACTCGCAACCACATTAGAAATTAAAAAAAACTCATTCATGGCAATCATCCATGAAGAAGGACCACCCAAGAAAACAGTACCAACAATCCTTCACCGTTTCACCACAATCTTCCTCGCCCTAGTTGGATTCTTCATTCTCGTATTTAATCTCGCAACCGAATGGCTAGCTATCGCCATAGATGCCCCCCTAGCAATGTTTGGAATCCTATTCTACTTCTTCATCATCATACGGTATCATAAACACTTCAATACCAGTGGGTTCCTTCATAAAATCGGAAACATGGGAGAATCATTCTATGAAAAATTCCTTGAAATGATAGCCAATAAAAAAACAGTCCTCCTTGCACTGATGGGATTACTTGCACTACATGCACTCACCGATGTAGCAAACTTCTTTATTCCCTATCTCATCGGAATAAAAGACGCCCTCTATTTCGAACAACTCGGCCCCAATCACACAAGTCTCATCTATCTCTTCCTCCAAGACATCCAAGGCCAAGCACTACTCACAACCATGTTCACCGCAATAATTTATCTTGGAAATCTGATTGCTATGTTCTTTTTCCTTGTCCTTCCAACATTCATCTGGTATCGTTTCTTCAATGGAAGGCTAATCCATGTAGCCAAACTAACTCATGCTGCAGTAGTTCTGGGTTTAGTCTCATTTATCACCTTTCCCCTCTTCAAAGTTCAAAAAATAGACAGTCAAATCCTGGTAGGAGCTGATTTCATAACACGAACTTTAACAGAAACAACATCCTGGCTTCAATTATTTCTCTCAAGCAAAACAACTGCGATAACAATAGCGGCCCTAGCAATTCTCAGCATTACTTTCACCATCTACATCCTTGAAAGTATCGATATCGTGCAAAAAGAGGTATTTCTTGTCGCAGTACTCGCAGGATTATCATTTTTCGGATACTATATCTATCTCTTCTTCGCCGATCTTTCACAATACTATTTCCAAACAATAGGTTTCCTTGCAGCAAGTGGAGAATATTTCATCACCTTCTTTTTCGTAATCTTCTGGCTGATGAATTGTCTCCTGTATGTAGGTGGCTATCTTCTATTTGTAAAAGAAATCATCCACCGCCACCTCTTCATAGAAGAAAAACTTTAGGGCATCTGTAACTGCTAACAGCACAAAGTCAAAAATCCTTAATGTCCGATAGTAAGCTCGTCACAGGGGTTTTCCCCAAGGGACGTAAAGCAATCAGTGCGAAGAGAAAGAGTTTTGAAGCCGTTAACAGTTAGGGTTCTACAACAAAAATCTCACGAGTCAAACTCCTATGAATCCTCTGCTTGAAACTACCTTTTATAGTAAAACCAGACTTGTCCAATAACATCTTAGCCTTAGCATAATGAGGAAAAATTAATACGGCTCTTTTTCCCACTATTTTATGCAAATTAACCAAAAAAGCAAGATAAAAATCCTTCAAATTCCGAATTCTCCCTCGAGGCTCATCCTGTTTCAAAGAAAGTTTAGTGTTTCCGCTCGCAGTTGATACCCACACTGAAGAGTTCATCCCATAAGGAACATCCGATACAACATACTCTAGTGTATCGCTAAGATGCAGAGCATCATTACAAGCGAGCGTGTACCCCTTAAGATGAAAGAAATCAAGATTCGCCTTAGCACGATCCAACATCTCCTGATATAAATCGTAGCCCCTAACCTTCAACCCCATCAAACCCGCCTCGATTAAGATACCTGCACTCCCGCAAAAAGGATCTGTCACGAGTCCAGTAGTAATGCCACTTAAATTTACCAAACAACGTGCCATCCGAGGATGCAATGCTGTAGGATGTAACGCAGGTCGATGATGGGCCTTCCTTTTCTCAAAGTCATGATCAAGCGACGTATGCAATCTTCCACAGTAGACTTTGTTACGAACAACAAACAAGGCAAGAGTAGTAGTAGGATGTTCCAAATCCACACTAGGTTTTTCTAATGATCTCCAAACAAATCCGGCAAGATAGGATTCAGTAAACGTCTCCGGGTTCGTGTACGGCTTGCCATACAGTCGCAAACAAAAACTACCCTCCACATGCTTTTTCCAATCTACCTTCTCCATATGATCTTCAAGCTGTCGTAAAGGAACCGTAAAAAGAAATTCATAAACGGAGTGAGTGAATGCTAGCCTAGAAAATAACTGCTCCTCTTTCTTAGCAACATCTCCAAAAACAAATCTACCTCTCCTAAGAAGGTGCTTAGGATGCAATAACTGCTCAATTTCAAATGCAGCTAACTCTGGATTCTCTCCCGAGACTGTAAACAAATAAGTCATTTGCCGAATTTCTTATACCCAATCCAAATCAATACAGCTAGAACTATGCCTAGAATAATAAATCTCCAAATATCTCCTAAATCTCCCCAATAGCGAAGAGTCCCATAGATAATAGATAATACCCCTCCTCCCATGATACCTGAACTGACACTCTCTAGATGAAGAACAGCTCCACCGAGGATAACAGCAATCAACCCTGCAACAACTGCAAAGATAAAGACCTTCTTATTATACTCCTCTCTTGCTACCAGATATTCTTCTGAGCACGTAAAGTCCTGATTACAATATCCTTCAATAATCAACTCCTCACCCACACCTCGAGCCGGCTTCGGATAAACACTCCACTCTCCCCCTTCAGCAAGACAATCACTCTCATTAAAAGTAGGAATAGCCTTTCGTGTACAAAAATCATTATATTCCGGATCGTCATAAAAAGTATTAATCCCATAACCAATAAACAAAACAAGAACAATCGCAATACTAATTCCCAAGATCATTCTCTTCAAATTACTAACCTGTAATACCATAAACTCTACGAGATCATGCCGTATATAAAGGTTCTGTCTAAGAAGGGTCAGTAGAAAGTCCTGGTTACCGGCTTTAAGTCGAAATCCTCATGATACAAAATTAGGCTGACAAAGGGGTTGCTCCATACGGGAAATGTCAGCCTTAATATCCTAGAAGCAAGATTTCGAAGCTGGTAATCCGAACGAAGTGAGACTTTCTACTGAGCCTAAGAGGGACCCTTCATAAATATACTACTTAAAAGTAATGAATAATAGAAACATTTATATAGTAGCTCATCTCAAGGAATACTACAGGGTACGAAATGTCTCCTGTGTGTGAATTCGTTCATGCACGAAACACCTCTTTCCCAGAAGCATCCCCGTAAGGGGAGATTTTTGGGTATTATCGAGGGTTTAAAGCTCAAATTAACCCCTTTTTTAACGTAAAGGGAACAATAATCAACTCAATGCAAATCTACAACAGAAAAGCTCCTTTAAACAAAAAAACATAAGTTTATATAAAACAATAACATCCTAAAACTAGATGAAACGCAAGTTTTATCGAAGCCCGACACGAGAGTACTCAATGGAGCTTACGCTAAACGCAAGCAATGAGCTTGGGAGTTAGTGTCTCGGGCTACATTTACTATTATAAACACAAAAACCACAGAAGAGCAAGATTAGAACGCCAAATCATTTAACATTCATTTAAACTTACCAAATTGCAAAAAGAAGCCTTATTGGCTCAGATAGAGTGGCAGTCTAGTCTCGTTCTAAACGTGTGGTGGAGGAAAAAATGGGAAAAATTAGTCCAGTTTCATCAAAATACATAGTCCACGCATCCATTGAAATCGAAGGGGTCGTAGATAGACCAGACGTCATAGGAGCAATATTTGGGCAAACAGAAGGTTTACTAGGTTCAGATTTAGAACTAAGAGAACTGCAAAGATCAGGAAGAATAGGAAGAATTGAGGTAAATGTAGATACCCGAAATGGGAAAACTACTGGTTCGATTATCATTCCCTCTTCATTGGACAAAGCAGAAACCTCCATTGTTGGAGCATCTCTAGAAATTATCCAAAGAATAGGACCTTGCAATTCTAAAATCAAAGTAGGAAGTATTGAAGATGTACGTGTTTCAAAGCGAGAATTCGTAATTGGACGTGCAAAAGAGCTTCTAAGACAGATGATCGACACCGTAACTCCAGATTCTCAGGAGCTTGCTGATGAAGTAGCATACTCTGTAAGAGTAATGGAAATCCAGGAATATGGAAAAGAACGCCTACCTGCTGGTCCTGCAATTGACGAGAGTGAAGAAATCCTTGTAGTAGAAGGACGTGCAGACGTTCTAAACCTATTAAAGCATGGATTCAAAAACGCTATCGCCATGAATGGAACATCAGTTCCGCAAACTATCATCGAATTAACAAAACAAAAAGTAGTAACTGCATTTGTTGATGGAGATCGTGGCGGAAAACTAATCTTGAGGGATCTTATTACAGTAGGAGACGTTGATTTCATAGCAATCGCACCTGATGGAAAGGAAGTAGAAGAAATTACTAAAAAGGAAATTCACAAAGCTATTCGTAGCAAAGTATCTCCTGAACAAATGAAGGGAGAGCTAAGCAAAAGCGTAGATAGAATCGAAAAGTCCAATTTCAGTACGCCTAGAAATGATACCAGACGATCTGCCCCAGTGAGAACTGCAGAACCTCTAAGAACTGCAGAACCTGTAGGGGGCGCAGTAAGAAGTGCAGCACCTGTAAGGGCAGGAACCCTAAGAAGGCCCCAAGCGCCGCTAAGAAGTGTAGCACCAGTACCTACAAGAGCTGCAACTCCTGCAAATGAAAAGGAAAAAGTAGCATTCAAGGGAATGCTTGAAAACCTAGTAGGTACTCGAGGAGCCCATATCATTGATGAGAAACTAAATATTCTTGGCAAAGTTCCGCTCTCAGAACTACAAACGACATTAAAATCTCTTTCGTCCGGAGTACATGCAATTGTCTTCGATGGAAGTATTGAACGAGATGTTGTAAAAGCTGCTGAACTTTCAAATGTGAAGTTCCTTGTCGGAATGGACACTAAAGTAAAACCAACCGATACAAAAATCAGTTTACTAACCGCTTCCGAGCTATAACTCTCGGAGTATTTCTTTTTTTTTATTTTTTCAATAGTTTAATAAAGGTTAATTCCATTGACAAACTATGAACAAACGTGAGCTCTATCACAAGGCAGAACTTCTTATTGACAAACTTATTCCCTGGATGCTGATATTACTCTTCGCCATCATAGCAGCAGAATTCTTTTTCGAAGAGTTTGTGCAAGCACACCATCTCCATCCCTGGATTACAATAGCAGATGCGATAGTAGTAGCAGTCTTCATTGCCGACCTTGTTTTCAAATATCGACGAGTAAAAAGAGTAGACAAATTCATAAAAAAATATTGGCTCGAAATATTAGCGGTATTCCCATTTATCCTCTTTTTCAGATTATTTGAAGGAGTCATCACCTTTTTTGTTGCAGAAGAGGTACTAAAACATTCTCAATCCATAGTTCATGAAACTCTAGAACTAGAAAAAGGTGGGGCAAAAGTGTTTAGAGAAGCCGAAAAAGCCTTCAAAATTTCAAGAACTCGTGCAGTAACTCGATTCATAAGACCGCTAGCAAGAGCACCACGATTTCTAAAATACCTACCTCGACTAGGAAAGTATCTTCACTTCTACGAAAAACCAACAAAACACTAAGAAATCTGAGATGTTAAGGGGGTGCTACATTGAGCATGGGTGTTGAATAAACAATAGTTCTCCTTAATACTATCTGGAGAATGAATGCCTCCAAATTTAACGTTATTATTAATAATAAAAGTAGGATACGTAGAGATAGCAAAATCGTCAACCAAGGATTCCTTGCTCCTAACATCTACTAAACGCTCTGTGAAGATAATATCCTCTCCAAAGAGATTTACAACCGGCTGCACATTTCTCAAGGTTCTCTCCCTAACATCAGAAGTAACGAAAACGGTAAGAGTCTTAGCAGCAGTTACACGCAGAGCAAAATAAGGTGAACCAGAAGCCTGGGGAGTCACAAAATAGCCTCCATCAACAAGCGATAAAGCTCTAGCAAAAAGATCAAAATGGGCAGCATTACCTACTTTCTCATCCAGAAAGTAGGCGGGCAGAACAGGTATCTGTTGTCTTAGTGCTAAACCCCTTCCTTCAACAGATGCGAAAGAAAGACGATCAACTACTAGATTAGGAAAAACCTCCCTCAAAGTCTGCTCCATACGAGTACTGTCACATAAGCTGCATGCTGCATCCTCAACAATAGTAAGATGAACTTCGGCATCCGCAATAAATCTACACTCAGCATCCTCCGTACCTGCATCAGCACAGCTACCGATCATCCTCTCCGCAACACAATCATTGTCCCTATGGCATGCAGGTTCAATCTCTTCTTGTGAATGTGCAAGCAAATCAATGGGCTGATCCATGGAACCAGAGCGGTCTCCAAACGGATTGCCTTTGAAAAGAAAAAACAATCCAAAAGCAATAATTAAAACAATAAATGCATACTTTCCA
This sequence comes from Nanobdellota archaeon, assembly GCA_027623355.1. Lineage (GTDB taxonomy): Archaea > Nanobdellota > Nanobdellia > Woesearchaeales > JACPBV01 > JAQBWB01. The sequence goes on from JAQBWB010000015.1 coordinate 10,781, forward strand.
AGAGAAGAACGTTCAGAAGAATCCTTTGCATCATAAACAGGAGTTACCTTTTCATCACTAATAGGTACATCATCCTCACTGGCCTTACTATCTTCAACAACTGCTTCAACAACAACCGCCTCCTTGACGGGAGTTTCATCTAAATCACTAGCCTGCTCCTCAGTAGTCTCTTCATCAGCATCCTTAGAAACCTCTTCATCAACCTCTTGATCCTTTGCATCTTCAAGCGTAGCCTCAGCAACTACTTCCCCAACAGGCTCCTCAGAAGCTTCCTCTTCTAGAGGAGTTTCTTCAGTAGTTTCATCCTTTGAAGGGGTCTCCTCGAGTGATTCATCAGTATCATCTTCATCATGTTCAATAGTTTCTTCAACAACATCGCCTACAATCTTCTCAGATTCTGTAGTTTCCTCTTCAACTTCCCCTGTTTCAGTATCTTCTTCAACCTCTTCAGGAATTTCTTCAGTAGTTTCCTCAACAACGTTCTCCCCAGTATCATTAAGCTGAGCCTGAATTCTTGACTCTCCTCGATTAAACTCTTCCTGGGAGATAATACCAGAACTCATACTATCTTTTAAGAATTGAAGTTCCTTTTCCAGTTTCTCTTTCTGCTCATCATCCATTGTTCACAATCAACTCTTCAATAACTCTCTGGAATCCCTGCTCTTCCGCAGCAAGACTACTATACACATTTCCCTTTCGAGAATAGGTACATCCAAAGAGATAAAAGGGAACTTTACCTTCATTATTAAATGCTTTAAAAAGATCCAAAGCCTCTCGTGAAATTCCAGATTCAATCTCTTCTGTAGCCAAATCATCACCAGTATCAAGCTGCCATCGATGCATCTTAACACTACCTTCAAAACTCTCACTTACACGAACTAATGCCGGTTCAATCCAGGTACAAGTCTCGCAGGTAGAGGTAGTAAATACATGAAGGAGAATTCCCCCATCACTCTTGCAAAGCTCCTCATCGATCTGAGTAAACCCGGCAATGCCTTGCACAGCAGGCTCACCATTCAAGACAATCTCACTTGAAGACCGTAATTGAGCCAAATAAAGAGTAACTGCCGAGTTAGTCTGCTCGAAAAGAATCTGCTGTCTAATGGGATCAGCAATCTGCTCAAAAGGAATGATATCCTCATCCACAGTAAACTCATCAAGATGGGTATTGTAAAATTCCAAAACCTCTGAATCACCAATAACTAACGAGGAAAGAATAGTAATGTTAATCAATTTATTAATTAAAAGCTGATCCCGAAGATCACTGCGCAAATCCTCTTTAGTTAACCCTCGAGCTTGTAAGAAATCGTCGAGTGAAGTATCCTCAGGAATCTGTTGTTCAAGTAAAACAAAAGAGGCATCCAACTCCTCATCACTCACCGTAATCTCTTGGGCCACAGCCTCCTGAATAAGCAATTTAACATCAATAAGTTCACTCAAAAAATCCTCCTCACTTAAAACATCAGCATACTCTGCAGGCAGTTGAGCATAACGGGTACTGAGTTCACGTGCAGTAATAGCATCACCATTAACGATAGCCACAGCAGGATTGCCAATAGGCATCGTCTTTATACCAAAATAAACAATAACTCCCAAAACAACGATAAGAAAACCTAGGGCGAAAACCTTCTGAGAAATCAGTTTTTTCTTTGTTGTTTTTTCAGTCATCTGAGTGTGAAATCAATAGTAGTTTTTTCAGAACCACTATTAAATAACAAAAAATAAGCGATATATAAAGATTTCTGATTATCTTCACTACCCCTAAGTTCAAAATGAAGCAAATAGTGTCAATTTACCTCCTGAAGAAGAAAACCTATTCTTCACTATCAGAATTCAATATTTTTTATAACTCAGACCGATGGTTATCTGCGACCTAAACCTCAAACTTCGCTTGATGGGTTAGAAACTATGTTACTAAGAGGCCAGAGTATTAGCCTTCGGTCTGAGGAATTGGAAATTTCGTCATAAGCGGCAAAGTATTGCGCATTGGCAAATTTCTTGCGAAATTTGCAATGAAATTTCCAATAACTTTATGTACTCCTATACTTCCAATAAACCATGTATGATGTAGTAATAGGAAGAAGCGAATCAGATAAAAAAAAGTTTGGAACTAAGGGGGCCGTTTTTGTCGGCAAACACTTTGTCCACATGGGTGCAACCACATCGCTCTCAAACAAAATATATCTTGACGTTACTCGAAGTCATGTAGTATTCCTGTGCGGTAAACGAGGATCAGGAAAGTCGTACACCATGGGAGTAGTTGCTGAAGGAGTAGCAGATCTACCCTCTGATGTCAAAGACAACATCGCAGTCATCATGCTCGACACCATGGGCGTGTATTGGCCCATGAAATATCCTAATAAAAAAGAAGAAGACCTCCTAAAAGAATGGGACCTAGAGAGTAAGGGCCTAGACATTATGATTTATACCCCAAAAGGGTTTTTCCAAGATCAGCTCGATAAAGGCATCCCCACAGACAAACCCTTCTCTATTAAACCTGCAGAACTCGATGCGTCTGATTGGTGTCTCACCTTCGAAATAGAACTTTCCAGTCAAGAAGGAGTCCTCATCGAAACAACCATTAACGACCTACTAGATGCAAAAAAGCCCTTTGATCTTGAAGATATTAAGGAGGCCATAAAAACCAAAAAAGGAGTTGAAGATCATGTAAAACAGGCAGTCATCAACCGATATACTGCTGCAAGTAAATGGGGTCTCTTTGATAAAGAAGGAACTCCACTAAGTGAATTGGCAAAAGGAGGCCAAGTAACCGTTCTAGACGTCAGCTGCTACGCAACAGCTCCCGGAACCCAAGGACTAAGAGCGTTGGTTATTGGTTTAGTAGCCGAAAAACTCTTTGTAGAAAGAATGATTGCCCGTAAAGAAGAAGAAATCCAACAAATAAAAGAAAAAGAACATTTCATGCGAGAAAAAGTTCAAAAAAAACAAAAAGATCCGTTAGTCTGGTTAGTAATAGATGAAGCCCACGAGTTTCTACCTAAAGAAGGCACAACCGCTGCCTCCCATCCCTTGATGATTATTCTTCGTGAAGGAAGACAACCAGGAATCTCACTAGTACTAGCCACCCAACAGCCAGGAAAAATCCACACCGATGTCATGACTCAATCAGATATCGTGATCTCCCATAGGTTGACTGCTAAAATGGACGTAGAGGCACTAGGAATGGTCATGCAGAGCTATATGCGAGAAGGCCTAGATAAACAGATCAACAACCTACCGCGCCTAAAAGGTTCCGCAGTAGTCTTCGACGACAATAACGAAAGAATGTACGCCATGCGTGTACGTCCTAGATTTACCTGGCACGGCGGAGAATCACCAACCGCTATGAAAGAAAAGAAAAAAGTATTTGACTTCTAAAAGATTATCTCTTCTTACTCATTTCCGGCAACACTGGAGAATACGTCATCGAAATCATCGAAGCAATAAACATCAATATGAAGAATAATGAAAACGTAAAACCCCAAGTGCTACTAAAAGAGCTAATATAAAAGACCGAAATCATAATACCTAAAATCGAAACCGCTGCAAAAGCATTATTTAATGGTGCCACTCTTGGTAACATACTACCACCTCAAACTACATTCTGAAAAAGGACTATTTAAACTTTACCTATTCATGTATGTACATAGCATCCTAAGGTCGCAATCAATAAAAAGAGGGATTCTCACGTAATCCTTATCGATATCTATTTAAATATGGAACCGCCACCCTAAAGCATGCACACGCTTATCTCTTAGGAGATCGGGGTATTGTTCTGGAACTTTGTCTCCTCGAGATTGCTGTTATCGATCGCAAGAATGCCGGCATCAAATGAAGGGACGATTCCAGCTTCCGTACTAAAAAATTCTTGTGCAGCTCCAAAGAGCTTGCTCACAAGTGAGCCGTGCCTCGAAACGTCCATGAACTATGCATACCTCAGCGCAAAGCGATGATGGTTCCAGTGAACATGTTCACTCATAACGCAACGCATCAACCGGCTTCTGTCGTGAAGCATGTAACGCAGGCAAAAATCCAGAGCCAGCTCCAACTAAAAAAGCGAATAACAAACAACCAACAATCAACCACCAGGGAAATGCCGGCTTCAATAACCCAAGACCTGCCTGTGCAGCAGCATATCCTCCTATTGAAGCAATCACATATCCTAACATAATCCCAATCACTCCCCCCACAAGTCCTAACAGCCCAGACTCCACAACAAATACCAATAAAATACTTTTGTTACGAGATCCTACTGCCTTCATAATACCTATTTCCTTCGTTCTCTCCAAAACCGCAGTATACATCGTATTCATAATATTAATGGCGGCAATCACCAAGGAAATCAAAGCAATAATAACAAGAATCCCATTCAATACCACAATCACATTAGTAAATGCCTCGATAAATTGATCAAAAGTTTGTACAAAAAAATCTTCCTCGCCCTCTTTTTGTCCCTTACGTTTCCTAAACTTCTCCTCAGCACGTTCAGCAACGTTCACAGGATCCTCCCCCGGACCGGCCTGCATTGTAATCATGGCATACCCTCTATCTCCAAACACCTCCAAAAAGCCCTCGTCACTAAAGTAAATATTTCGATCGTCTTCAGGATTTCCAAGCGCTTCAAAAAAACCAACAATCTCCACTACAATACCATTCACATAAATACGATCCCCCAGATGCAAAGCTTCAGGAAATACCTTATCTGCAATCTGATAATTATAACCTAGTGCCACCTTTAATTTATCTCCCCCCTTCAAATTTCGTCCGGAATCAAGATCTAAATTATAAATAGCCTCAACCAAATGCCTGCTTGAATCGGTAGGAACTCCTATCACATACACATACTTCGGAACCTCATCTCTCTCAGCTCTGACTTCTGAATTAACAAAATACATCCCTGCAACATCGGTAACGCCCTTAATTTTAGAGAAAAAATCCACGTCCTCCTGAGAAAAAGTAACACCGCTACTTCCGGGAGGCCCAAACCCTCGAGCCTGTACCACCAGTTTATCAGTACCTAACTCCTTAGAAAAATCATCAATATATTGTTTCATCCCCTGTCCAAAACTAACCAATGCAAAAATAGCCATAATCCCAATAAGAATGGATAACACCGTAAGAAAACTCCTCATCTTGCGTTCCCAAATGTTTCTCAAGGAATACATAATCAAATCTGTGTTCATTTACCCGACCTCAACGCATCTACGGGAGACAACTTTGCTGCCTGCATCGCAGGAGTAATTCCGAACACCACGCCAATAACAAAAGAAAATAACAACGCGCCAAAGATTAAACCAAAACTAAATTCAGCCTGAATAAGATCGCTTCCCAGTGCCAAGCCCCCTAATGCAGCCATACTTGAAGCGCCAATAACACCTATCACTACGCCTACAATCCCTCCTACAATCCCTAATAATCCAGATTCAAGAAAGAATAACAAGAAAATAGAGCTGTTACGAGCGCCTATCGATTTCATAATCCCTATCTCTTTAGTACGCTCCAAAACCGAGGTGTACATGGTGTTCAAGATCCCAATACCGCCTACTACTAGAGAAATACTTGCGATAATCACAACAAAAATATTGATGCCAAGCAAAATAGAATTAATATTTTCAACAGCAGCAGCTGCAGTTTCTACATCAAAATCCTCCTCGCCCTCATTAACATCTCGCTCCTTACGTAAGAAACGCTCGATTGAGTCTCTAACCTCCTCAGCCTCATCCTTATCTTCAGCCCGTATCGCTATCATATCATATTGATCTTGCGGAGTATCAAAAAGATCCCGCATCGGCTCCTCATTCAATACAATAGAACCATCAAAAAGAAAACTACCTTTGCTTTTCAAAACACCAACAACCGTAAAAGCTTTTCCTTCAATCTCCACCTTGGCGCCAGGCAAAATCTCCTTGCCAAAACTGTCTTCCTCAGCTACCGCAGATCCAACAACAACCGAATTACTGTCCCCATCCCGCAACAATCGACCTTTGGCTACCTCATAACCGATAGCCTCCTCGATTTCGCCTCTATCCTCCCCATCAGGCATACTTAATGCTATCCCAAAAACAATTCTGTCATTAAATCGTAAATTACCAGGATGCGCCAATCTACCAGCAACCATCCTCACACCAGCAATATTGTCAATCCCATCAACATCCGACTGCGTTAAAGGATTAGCAACAACCGTTGTTCCGGGAGGAGCAAGACTACTGCCAATATTCACTCTGATAAGATCAGGACCCAAAAAACCAAACTGAGAGGAAACTCCTGAACGCAAACCCTGTCCTAAAGAAATAAGAGAAACAACAGCCGCAATTCCAATAAAAATACCGAGTAAAGTCAGGTAACTACGTAATTTCCTACTACGCAAATTATCTATACAAAAAGAGAGATAGTCCTGGAACATAGAGCAGCCTCATTTCTTTTTCTTTTTCCATCTACGATAGCCATACAGTCCCCCTCCTACAATAATCAACATGATGAGGAATCCGCCAAATCCGCTACCCTCTTTGAGACCAAGACTTTTTGCCTGAGATGAACTATACAAACGAAGAACAACGCCTACATTCTCCTCAAATAAGTTATTGTTTGCATCTCGATACTCTAAAAGAAGAGGAATAATTGTCTGGCTACCCCTCACTCGTTCAAGTGCAAGATCATATGAGGCAGTTTCGTAATCATCCGAATCCACATTACCTACATACACCTCTGGCTGAGAAAGAATGGAATAATCCTTACTTTCAAGTACCGTTGCCCTCAAAAACTTAACATCAGTAACTCCATGATTAACAAAACGAACCGTAACCGAACCAGTCTGAGAAGAACTATATACTTTCGAAGTATCCACATATACTAATAGCTCCGGAACTCCGCCAATAATAATACCTACCGTATCATTCTGCGTATAAGTGTTTCCTAATCTATCATTATACGTCAATTCTATAGGAAGTTTGTAGAGCGAAGAAGCTGCATCGGGTTCTGCGATGATATTAAATTCTAGAGTAGTTTTCTCTCCCGCATCAAGATAGGAAATAATCTTCTCATTTGTTCCTCTAAGTGTCGCTAGCGGCAATCCATCAAGATTCAAAACAACTCGAATATTTCTAAAAAATGTCGATGCAAGATTGGCCAACTCAACCTTTAGTTTTGCCTCAGATCCCTGTTGAAGCTGACTAGGGACAGTAGTAACAGAATCAATGTGTAAAATCGCATGGCTAGGCAACACCTCTATAATAAAAGGATCTGGCTTAATCCAAACATCCTGAATACCTGCCAATTTGTAACGAAGTTCTAAATCATGGTTGCCATCAATTGCGTTTTCTGAAACTTTCAAACGATAATCAACAATAACTCCAATATCCCCTAACTGCTTCCCATGAACCGAACCAATTTTTTGTAGAGCTGGCTCTCCATCAACTAGAGTAAAGGGATACTCCGGAATCAACTCAAGAACTACATCCTCAGCGTTCTGCCTACCATCATTTTCCACCTTAAATCGAACCGTAACAACATCTCCTGCCTGTACAGGATCAGGAGCCTGATTAACAAGAGTAATCAAAATACGTGAAAACGTAGTAATAGCATTACCTGCAGTATTTGACGTTGCAGCAAAGGCAAAACTACTCATAAGCACGAGCAAAATCCCCAACACTAATATCTTTTTATTCATCCTATACCTAAACAACCTTTCCTTTTTATATGTTTTCTCTTTACTATCGTTTAACGACCTTTCCATCCCTCAAAAAAATAATTCTGTCAGCATGCCTCGCCGTATTCGCATCATGCGTCACCATAACAATCGTTTTCTTCTCTTTTTTATTTAACTTTTTAAGAAAAGCCATAACCGTTTGTCCTGTTGTAGAATCAAGATTTCCAGTAGGTTCATCAGCCAAAATAACAGCCGGATCATTAGCAAGAGACCTGGCAATAGCAACTCGCTGCTGCTGCCCTCCAGACATCTCATTAGGCTTATGGTTCACTCGATCCCCTAGTTGCACCAATTCAAGAAGCGAGGTAGCCCGTTTTACTCTCTCCTCTTTCGGAACATTCTGAAAAATCATGGGTAGCATCACATTTCCCAATGCACTTAATGATGGAATTAAATTAAACTGCTGGAAAATAAATCCAATAAGCTTTCCACGAATCTGAGCAAGATCACTCTCCCCCATTTTCGAAATATCTTGATTCTGAAGATACACACTACCCTTAGTAGGAATATCCAAACAACCAACCAAGTTCATAGCAGTACTTTTACCACTCCCTGAAGCTCCCATAATAGCAAGAAACTCTCCCGGTTTGACAGCAATATTAATACCCTGTAATGCTGGAACTTTTACCTCCCCCATCGTATACACCTTCCAAACATCCTTCAACTGGATAATTGCGTTTACCACATAGTTACAAAGAAAGAATCCTACTTAAAGATTTGCTTTGATTCATTATCAAAACGTTTCCCATACTTTTTTATAGTGGGTTCCAAGAGTAAGCAATATGATTGAAATTTGTGCAGTCGGCGGCTACAACCAAATCGGCAAAAACATGACTGCCGTCAAATATAAAGACGAGGTAGTAATATTCGACATGGGACTGCTTCTAGACAAATACATCGAAGCCACCGATCAAGACGAGCACGATGACAAACATCTAAATCCTGATGAACTAAGAATTGCAGGTGCAATCCCTAACGATGAAGTGATAAAAGACTGGAAAGGAAAAGTCAAAGCAATCATCCCAACACACGCTCATCTCGATCACGTCGGCGCAATTGTATATCTAAGCAATAACTACAATGCCCCCATTCTCTGCACCGCGTTTACTAAAGAAGTCCTTACCACCATAGCAAAAGATGAACGCATCACCCTAAAAAATGAGATAAAAGTACTCAATGTCAATGCTCGTTTTCGCATCTCTGAAAAAATGGAGATTGAATTCATAAACGTCACCCACAGCTGTCCGCATACCGTCATGGTTGCGCTCCACACACCAGAAGGCATCATCATGTATACAAACGATTTCAAATTCGATGATCATCCCACACTCGGTAAAAAACCCAATTACGCACGCATGAAGGAATTAGGAAATGAAGGAGTTAAAGCGTTAATTGTAGATAGTACTCGAGCCGATAATGCTACAAAAACACCCTCAGAAAGTGTAGCAAGAGATATGCTAAGAGATGTGATGTTAGGCGTCGACAGCACCAACAAAACAGTAATTGTAACCACTTTTGCCTCCCACCTTGCACGATTAAAATCAATTGTCGCCATGGGGAAAAAAATGAACAGAAAAGTCCTGTTCCTTGGAAGAAGCCTGGGAAAATATGCAACTGCCGGAGAAAAAGCAGGATTAATTAACTTTTCAAAAGATGTCGAGATGGCCACCTTCGGAAGACAAATAGAGAAAAAGCTCAAATCCATAGAGAAGAAATTAAGCAAGTATCTCTTAGTAGTCACCGGGCACCAAGGCGAACCTAATTCAACATTATCTAAGTTGGTTGATGGAAAAATCCCCTTCACCTTTCAAAACGAGGATCATGTCGTGTTTTCGTGTACCGTTATTCCAACCGATATTAATATCCAAAACCGCATCGCACTAGAAGATAAATTACGAAGTAAACATGTGAGGATTTTCAAGGACATCCACGTCTCTGGTCACGCGTCAAGAGAAGATCTTCGAGACCTACTCACCTTCGTAAAAGCAGAGAACATCATTCCAGCCCATGGAGATATTCCCAAAAAGCAAGCAATGGCAAGTCTTGCAGAAGAAAAAGGATACGTCATGGGGAAAACAATCCATATGCTTAAAGAAGGCGATTTTCTTAAATTGTAATTCTGTAAACTATACTAGAGAACCATAAAGAATATAAATTGAGGATTCCTCCTTATCAGTGGGGGAATAACTATGAGATTAACACTTGCAGAACCAAGTTACCTAAAAGAGAGTATTAGTATTATTTCTGAGCTAGTAAGCGAGGCAAAATTCACCATTACCAAAGATGCAATAGAGTTAATTGCAATGGATCCCGCTAACGTTGCAATGGTCGTCTTCAAACTTTTCAGCTCCTGTTTTACCGAATATGATATCAAAGAAGATACCTCCATAGCAATCAACCTAGGAAATCTCAAGCAAGTCTTACGCAGAGTAACTGCAAATGATATGCTCACATTAGAGCTAGAAAAAAATAAGTTAAAATTAGAGTTTACAGGATCAACAAAAAGAACATTCCATCTACCTATCCTTGAAATAGAAGAAAAGGAACAAAAAGTACCGGAGTTAACCTTCCCCGTGACCATTACCTGCTCACCATCTGTATTTACAAGTGCAATCGAAGATGCAGACATTGTTGCTGAAAGCGTCACTTTTGTAGTAGAAAAAGGAAAATTCATGATTAATGCCTCTGGTGACTTGTCGGATGCCGCAATCGAAATTCCTGCAAGTGATAGTGTTAAGATAGAAACTGGCGAGGAGGTCATAAAATCCAAGTACAGTATCGAATATCTAAAGAAAATGGTTGCAGGAAGCAAGATCAGTAATGAAGTGTCTATCCAGTTCAATAAAGACTATCCTCTAAAGTTGTCATTCAAGGAGGTAGACAAAGTTTTATTAAGTTTCATTTTAGCTCCTCGTGTAGAGAACGATTAACATGAAGGACAAAAAGACCATTTTGATCATTTTACTTACCTCAGTAATCATTATTCTCATTTCCGTAATGGGCTGGAACGCATTTACAGCAGGCATTGCAAGTGCACGTGAACAAGTCTACCTTAAGGGAACTCAAGACGGAAGGTTACTAGAACAGCGAGATGTTCTTACAAGTGTAATTCGACAAGGATACTATACTATCCCCATAGTAGATGAAAATAATCAGACTCAACAAGTAGTGCTAGGAATACTACAGCAAGATCCTAACGCCAAGCTTTCTTAAATTAAGAAAAAGATCAATTGACCCACAAATCCTGCGAAGAGTGGAACGAATAAATTATCTTCTAATTCATTAACAAATGTTTCTACCACCGTAGCGGTGATAGCCATCGCCAAAATGATATAGATATTCTGAAGGATGATAAATCCTACAATAAGATTAATCACGAGCTCTCCCAAACACCCCTTTACAGTCTTATTTTTGAAAATATAGGTCTTTCCAAACTGTTGTCCTACTAATGAAGCAGAAAGATCTCCAAACGTAGTCATCAGTAAGGCAGCCAAAGCAATTTTAAAGTCAAGAACTGCAATCACAATAATCGTTGCCGATAAAAAGTAAATAGCGCCATTCATTCTTCGATGTTCCTTAGCACGAATCAAACGCTCAACAAAAGGAATATCAATATTAAGTTCAAGTCTCAAATATTCCATAGCTAAAAGGATAAGAAGCACAAATACTAACGTAAATAACGCAACCTGTCTAGAAACCGAGCGCTCAATAACAGTATAGAGCACAATAACAAAAAGTATTGTCAGATGGAATGCCTTCCTCCTTAACTCCTGTGCTATACCCCAGTTCACACTATAAGTCGGAGTTCTTCATATATAAAAGTAGTGGTTTACTGTAATTATTCACTAACCTGAAGCTTTGCCGGCTTCCAGTCGAGCC
>JAQBWB010000080.1 GCA_027623355.1 Nanobdellota archaeon
TCGATGGATAGTTTCGAGAATTTCGAAGAGGGTTGCTTTAGCAGCCTACGAACGCTAGTGACTATGCTATGCGCATACCTGAGAACAAAAATATTAAACACCTGCTTATCCAAAAAAAAATCATGCAAGAACCCCAAGCAATGCCTCAGCAAGAAACTAAAGCACCAGCAACCAAAGCACCCAAGAAAGGCGGAATAATGATGAAGCTCGTTATAGGAGTAGTTATTCTTGTCGTGGGATACATCGTAGTAACACACCTTCTGTAAAAAAATTCAGAATTATCCCCGCCCTAAAGGGCGAGGCTTTACCATTCGGAATTTTAGACTCAAAAGTCGCTCTGAAGAGAGGGGCTTTGAACCCAAGCGACTTTTGAGTAAGAATGGGCAGGACTCATATTGAGCGTCCTAGTGCACCCACCAGTTATAGCAGAAGTGATAAGTTCTCGAATAAATAGGTATCACTCCTGCATATAACAACGGTGTACTAATCTCCGATTATTTTGCACCGTTGCTATACATTTAAATAAACAACTTCTTTCCAATATAATATTGCCACTGTCGCATAATCCGGTATTGCGGTGGCCTTGAGATGTTAGGTTTCCACCAGAAATAAGCATCATGCAAGCCACTTTCCGCAAGGATATCCTGGTTCAAATCCGGGCGGTGGCGTTTATTTCTTTTTTAAGAGCGTCAGAGGAGTAGAAGCGCAGCGAAAACTCCTCTTACTCGAGATAAGGGTCGACTAATTTATGTAGTCGTCTGGGCGGTGGCGTTTATTTTTCTTGATATCCAGGTTCCTACAAACCGTAAGTTTGTATGGCCAGGAAATTTTAATTTCCGCTGCAAATCCGGGCGGTGGCGTTTATTTCTTTTTTAAGAGCGTCAGAGGAGTAGAAGCGCAGCGAAAACTCCTTGCGTTTATTCAAATCTCCAGGAATAACATATGCAAGAAGATAATGCTTTTTCGTCTTAAAAATAAACCCGCTCTCAACAAATCCAAAATGCAATGCAACGATATTCTTTCCCTCCCTAGCATATGTGTTTATAAAAAAAGATTGCTTCTTCTCAACTATGAATCAGCAAGAACACAACACCATAATCTCGTTTCAGCGAGCAAGAGCAGACATCATGAAGCTCAAGGAAGAGATCTATGCATTACAACACCAACAATCCTCAATAGTAGCGACAATCTCAGTGTTACAAGAACACAACACTATCCTTATAGAAAGACTAAAAGCACCACAAAAAGTTACCCTCAACGCTCCAGTCGCTAAAAAGACAAATGGAAACGGTAAGAAAACGTTCGTAGCATCTAAAACAGCTACAAAATTCCACATTAAAAACTGTCCTTTTGCTCAAAACATCAAACCTAAATCTAACATAATCTTCAAAACCAAGAATTCGGCATTAAACAAGGGGTTCAAACCTTGTAAGTGTATTCAATAAAGTTAATCCCCTTTCCGACGATAGAATAAGAACTACTGTTATCAAAAATCAGACAAAACCTTTAAAAAACTTTCCAAGAAACAAAAGATTTATATATGGTCCAAAGCTACCCTTTTTAAATGTTTTTGAGTTTTACGACTGTAACCAGGTGAAAAATGTCAAGACGAAACGCAATTAAGAAATGTCCCGAATGTGCAGCTACTAACCTTACTTTTAACAAAAACCGTGGAGAAATCATCTGTAATGAGTGCGGTTTCGTTCTAGAAGATAAAATGGTTGACTTCTCCCAAGAGTGGAGAGAATTCGACTCAGATACCGGAGAATCTCGAAGAAGAACCGGTGCACCTATGACTTATACTCAGTTCGATCAAGGTCTCGGTACCGAAGTAGGACAAAAAGGAGATCTTTTCAAATTAGGCGGAAAAGACCGAAATAAATTCTTCAGATTAAGAAAATGGCAATACAGAATCTCTACCGCTATTGAAAGAAACCTAAAATTAGCGCTAGCAGAATTAAAGAGAGTATCCTCCTACCTGAAGCTTCCAAGATCAGTTGAAGAAGAAGCTGCGAGAGTTTACACATTAGCAGTGCAACGAGGCCTAGTACGTGGACGAACGATGGAATCAGTTGTAGCAGGCGCACTCTATGCAGCATGCCGAAGACACGACGTTCCAAGAACACTTGACGAACTTTCAGAAGCTTCCGGAATCGAAAAGAAAGAAATCGGAAGAACCTACCGTTTCGTAACAAGAGAACTAGGAATCAAAATCCTTCCAAGCAATCCTGCAGACTATATCGCAAGATTCGCATCAGCACTAAAACTTTCGGCAGAAACACAATCAAATTCCGTTGAAATCCTAGAAAAAGCCCAAAAAGCTGAATTAACCAGTGGTAGGGGTCCAACCGGAATCGCAGCAGCTGCACTCTATGTAGCAGCCCTAATGCATGGCGAGAAACGAACACAAAGAGAAGTAGCAGATGTTGCAGGCGTAACCGAAGTCACCATCAGAAACCGTTACAAAGAACTTCTTGAACAGCTAAATCTTGAAAAAGATATTAAGAAAACAAAAAAGCGTAAGAAGTAGAATGTTCATAAAAAGAGGGAAAATAATCAATCCCAACAGGAAACAAGTTTCTCAAATCCTTTCTTACTAAAATCACTCTTATACTCTTTAGCAGCACTAATAACTGCAGAACGAGAAAAGCGAATACCTTCCTCCTTGAACAATTCACTAACAAACGAAGAAAGCAAGTAAGAAGAAAACTGCGTTACATTATTAGGATCGTCAGTATACCGACACCGCTCAAAATCCAACATCACCACCTTATATTTGTCAACCAAAATATGTTTGTGAGGATGATGCATCTCCTCCTTGTTAATCCCTAGCGTATCTAAAACAAAACACTGATTAAAAATACGAGCAACAACCAAAAGTATCTTCTCTTTAGATCCACATCTATCAAGAAAATCAGAAAAAAACCTACCCGTAACATAATAATACCCAAAATATTTTTTAGAAGAAAACAATAACTGAGGACCAATTTTTTTATCATTCAACACCTTCAAAAAACGAATCTCGTTTGCTATACTTCCCGGCGCAGGACTATCTGCTCGTTCTTTTTTAACAACAACTCGCTTACCAGAAAAATTCCCGACCATCAATTCTCCTCGCTGACCACGATCAAATTGTTCTAAACCAGTAACATCACTTAACGTTACCATAACCCTCACCTCGACTAGATTTAGAAATCGAGTACACAATCAAATCCTCAAAACCAACATGCTCAGTTCCGATCTGCTTAAAAGACCAAGAATACTTTTCCAAACAATCATCCACTCGCTGCCTACCCGTAAGAGAAGAAAATAACAATAGAATGTTCCCATTAGGTTTCAGATACTTTGAAGCAGACCTCAAGAACTTGCAAACCAACTCATGACCTAATTTCCCACCATCTAAAGCAACGTCCGGGTACTTAT
>JAQBWB010000081.1 GCA_027623355.1 Nanobdellota archaeon
TGTCAGCCTAATTTTGTATCATGAGGATTTCGACTTAAAGCCGGTAACCAGGACTTTCTACTGAGCCGTTTAGGGAAAACTATTTATAGTTAGTTTATAAATCTGAGTATATGTCTTTTCGTTGGCTGTTGGTATTTGTTTCGGTAGTAATTTGTAGTTTTTTGGTGCTCGCTGCAGAGGATTTAGGTACTTCTACTGTCTTTAGAGATACCTCTAGTGATTCGTTATTTGAGGAGGTTACCCAGGATGATTTTACGGATGAGACTTTTTCTCGGACCTCTCTTGGGGATGAGCTTTTTCAAAAAGAGGATGAGTTGCAGGATGATGGCGCTTTCAGGGATGAGGGGTTTGATGATTTGGTTGATGATGCTTCTTTAGACACAGATATCCCTTTAGTCGATAGCACTCGAGATGATATCATTGATGAAGATTTTGTTATAGGTGAAGCTGGTATTATTGATACTATCACCGATGATGCTTCTTTAGATACTGATCTTCCTTTAGCGGATACTACTCAAGCCGATATCATTGATGAAGATTTGGTTATAGATAGTTCGGGAGCGGTTGCGGATACTATACCTACTGATTCCCCTCATGATTCCTTTATTGAACGTGATGAGATTCAAGACGAGGAATTTGCTTTTGAGGATATTACGAAGAATGATGCCCGTGTTGCTTTGCCTGAAACTGGTGTTGTGAAGGAGTCTCCCTTAGTTATTGAAGAATCTTCTGATAACAAGATTTCATCTCTTCGAGATTTTGTTGAGGAATCTAGGAAACCTTCTCTCTTGAAGGAATCTTTTGAGGCTCAAGAGGCTGAGGCTCGGATTATTGAACCTACACTTAAGCGCCT
Organism: Nanobdellota archaeon; assembly: GCA_027623355.1. Taxonomy (GTDB): domain Archaea; phylum Nanobdellota; class Nanobdellia; order Woesearchaeales; family JACPBV01; genus JAQBWB01. The sequence goes on from JAQBWB010000081.1 coordinate 854, forward strand.
GGAGTTTCTTGAAGAAAGTGGTTCAAGTTTTATTGCTGATGATATTAGGAATAGTTTTAAGACTGCAAGCGAGTCTGTTATTATTCAAAAAACTCAGATTCCGGTGAAGATGTCTAAGAATGTAGAACATACGAAGATTTCTATTGTTATTCGCCCTAAGAAAGTTATTTTTGATTTTGTTTTGTATGAGGATATCCCTAAATCGGTTGCTGAACATGTAAGTGAACTTGAATTTTCTAATCCTCATTATATCGTCATTGAGGAGGATCCCCTTATTGCCTGGCAGTTTGCTGTTCTGGATTCGCCTATAGAGCTTTCTTACACGGTTAAGAAGAAGATTGATCAGCTTCCGGTATCTGTTGTTGCTGCAGGTCTTGTAACAGAGGATCAGGCTCAATATCGCTCTCCAAGTAACTTCTTGCGCCCTTTCTTGATTGTTCTTTTCGGAATTATTGTGTTAACGTTGTGTGGTTTATGGATTACTCATCAACATAATTCCTTTGAAAGAACGTATCAGAATCTTTAATTCTTTTCTCCGTAAATGAAGATGTATCTCCAGGCAAGTCCTTGTTTACGTTGAATATCTACATGGAATCCTGCGTTCTTGAAGATTCTCTTGATGGTTTCATCTTTGTCTAACCATTCTTTGTTGGGTATTAAATCGAAGAACTTTTCATAATCTACGAATACGATTCTTGATTTTTTCTTTAGGCGCTGACTCATGTGTTTTAGGACTTGATGGATGTTGTTGACATGTGCTAGATTTCCTACGCTCACTACATGATCACAGTTCGGAACACTGGGATGGACTTGTTTGTGGTGATCGCTGTCATGAATTGCTTTAACGTGAGTCTGATGATATTTTTTTAGTCTTTTCTTTACTATCTCTATATCTTTTTCCGATATATCGGTGGCATAGATTTTTCCTTTTTTACCTACTGCTTGCGCTAGATGCATGGTTAATGTACCTACAGAGCATCCAAATTCTAGTACGGTCTTTCCTTTGATATCTCCTAATAAATCTAGCGTTTTTTTTCTTATTGATAATGGAAGAGAGACTCTCTCGGTGGCTAGAGTTACATGGGCTAACATATCGTAGGTTTTTCTGAGTGCTTTAGGATTGTAGTAGAGTTCTAACAGGAAGTAGATCGGAATGCCTAGAAAAATGAGGGAGAAGGCCAGACGTAGCAGAGAGAATGCATTTTCTTCTATGAGCAGCCACATAACAAGCATGCCTACGAGGATAACTAGGACTACTAGGGGTAGTATTTTTCCTAGTGGTGCTTTGAAGGGTCTTTTTACTTTTGGTTTTGTGAAACGTAATTTGACTAGGGCTATGAGCACTGCACTATACATGACGAGAACTAGCGGTAAGAGCATCAAGAGAAGTGTCTGATAGGCTCCCGCTCCGATAAAGACTAATGCTGACGTTAAGAACGTTTGAAAGATGATTGCTTTGTGAGGTGTTTTATATTTTGGATGTATGGATGCGAGCTGCGTGATAAATAATCGGTCGCGTGCCATTGCTAGGAGTAGTCGTGGAGCTGAAACAATCCAGCCTGCCACACTTCCGATAATTGCTAGATACACTAAGAGGGTAAACACATCTTTTGCACTCTCTCCGAAATGTGCACCTCCTAGATCTGAAAGCGGGGCTACTGATTTTCCAAATAACTGCCAAGGTATTGTTGAGATTGACGTTATTACGAAGACGATGGAGATGATTGCAATGATTACAGTTCCTAGGATTAATGCCTTAGGTATTACTTTTTCTGGGTTTTTGGTTTCTTCTGAAAGGAAGGTCGTTGTTTCCCAACCGAAGAAGGTTTCTTGGATGTAGAATAAGGCTAGTAGTATCGCTGAGCTTGGAAACACGTAAAATGGCTTCAGATTTTCTGGATGAAAGGAGATGAGTCCGGGGATGATTAGGGATATGAGTGTTCCTAATGTGATTATGGAAAATGCAACTAACATGACACTGCTTGTTTTCATTCCGCGATAGGTAATGTAGTTGAAGATGATGAGGAACATAATGGAGATGCTTATTTTTGCGACGGGTGCGTTTACTGGTAGCAAGTATTGGATTGCTCCTACGATGAGCATCGCTATTGTTATGTTTCCTGCTACAATGGTTATCCATCCTAGGATGAATGAGGTGAACCGTCCGAAGGCTTGTTTTGCATATTCATAGATCCCACCTGCTTTTGGAAACATAGAAACTAATTCAGCGAAACACATGCTGACGTAGATCGAGATGATGGCAATTATTATCCAGGAGATAATGGATGCTGGACCTGCGATTTGTGCTCCTAAAGCTGGGAGAAAGAAAATTCCTGTGCCCATGATTGCGTTTATGGTTATTAAGAGAATTATTTTGAAGTCTAGTACTTTCTCTAGCTTGGACATAGCTTGATTTTTTTTTTTGTGTTTAAATATTAAGTGGTTTTTTAGGGAGGTATTTTTTTTTGGCGTATGTGCATAGCATAGTCACTAGCGTTCGTAGGCTGCTAAAGCAACCATCTTCGAAATTCCTGAGATTAT
>JAQBWB010000082.1 GCA_027623355.1 Nanobdellota archaeon
CGACCCCTCGCAACGCACCTGCTTGTGAAGGTGAAAGAATTTCGACCTTAGGATGCTATGCACATACTAAGAAGTTAGTTTTCTGTTGCTGGTGCTTCTTTTGCTGCAGGTGCTTTCTTTACAACGGATGCTTCTTTTGCTGCAGGTTCTCTTTTTGCGGTGATGTCTTCTATAATCTGGCAGGTACAAGGTAATTTCTTACTTGCTTTTGAAAGAGCTAATTTTGCAGCTACTTTCTTGTTTAGTGGAACCCCTACGGTGTAGATGATATCTCCCTTCATTACACGGATAGCATTACCAATGGGCTTTCCAAAGGACTTCTTCATTCCTGTAGAAAATCGGTCAGCTCCTGCTCCTGCTGCTATTGGATTCTCTCTTAGAACGTGATGCGGATATTTTCTTACTTGGAAAAAGTAGCCTTTTTGACCTAGTTCTCGTTCTAGAGTTCTGTTAGCAGCCATTCTTGCTGCTTCTAATGCGTTATCTCTGATTTGAAGATCTCTTTTAGCGTGAAGATGAAAGTATACTGGATAGGTCTTTTCATTATTCCCAGAAACAAATTTTACAATACGCTTATGAGGGGCTGATTTGATGAAAGACTTTTTCTTGAACTTTGAAATTCTGGTGTAGGGTCTTTCAAGTTTTCTGTATGCTGTGAAGCCTCTAATTCTTGCCATGTCTTTAGAATCTGAGAATCCTTTTTAAAGGTTTCTTTTGCTAGCTGAGACTTATGGTCTCATTGCTCGTTGTATAAACCCAGTAGCCCTTTGTGGGTTCTAATAGTAGTAGCGTATTGAGGAGTGAGGTCCTACTCGTTTGGTAGGAAAACCAGGTGTTGTTGGTGTGGGTGTAGATTTTAGTGATTCCTGAATTTGATGTGAGGCTGCTGGGATTGGTTGATTGTGTTAGCGGGTAGGCAATTAGATTCCATCCTGAAGCTGTATATATGGAGTTCGTTCTTGCTGTGCCGGTGATTTGGTGGAGGAGCGGTTCTTTCATATTTATTAAGATTCCCTTTGAGAGATTAAGTTGAGTTAGGGTGTTGGAATTGCTTGTGGGATCGAATGTGAGTGTGGTTTCATCACTGTCCATGGTCTTTATGCTGGTGATTTTGCTTTTGATTGGTTCAAAGATGCCGGGAAGAGAGTTATTGACTTCTAGCGGTATTGAGATGATGTTCCAGCCTTTTGAAAGATTCAAAGTGATTGTTGTTTGCACTATTGCGATAGCCTGATCGATGTTGATTCTTGAGTATGAGCGTTGAGTTGAGGGTGGTGCTGAGGAATCGAAGATTAGTGTTCCTGTGTTGTTAAGCAATTTTATGATGTCTGTGTTATTTAGATTTGGATTGGCTTGCTTCATCAGGGCTATTGCTGCTGCAACATGAGGGGTTGCTTGTGATGTTCCGGATTGTGTGCTGTATTGGTTATTGATATATGTTGATTTAATGAGTTTTCCCGGAGCTAGGAGATCTAGATTCTTTGCGCGATTGGTTAGTGAATGGATGCTGTCATCGGGGTTGACGCTTCCTACAGAGGTTGCATTAGGCAGGCAGGCGGGTGCTGATGTACCATTGGTGAATCCACTGTTTCCAGATGCTGCTACAACGCTGATATTTGCATTTGCTGCTAGTGCTACTGCTTCGGCCTCAGAACCGTGACTTGACTTACATGATTGTTCATTGTCAAAACTACCTGAACCTAGGCTAAGAGACATTGCAGCTATATTGTAGGTTGACTTTTGCTGGGTGCACCATTCAATTCCTGCTACGATGTCGGAGGTTGGACAGACTCCTGAACTGCCACAGATTTTTACCGCTAGAATTTTTGCATCTGGAGCGACTCCAATATGGTTTTTACTGCTTGAGATGAAGGGGTCTGAGGCTACAATGCCTGCTACATGAGTTCCATGACCATTATCATCTATAGGATTGTTATCATTATTGAAGAAGTCGTGTCCTGCTGGTACTTTTTCGCAATTTCCATTTAGAAATTCGGTTTCGGTGCAGTTGCCTAGCGATTGGTGAGTGTACTCTACTCCCGTATCAAGAATGCAAATGTACTGGCCAGCTCCTTTGTATCCTAAATTATGGACGGTGTCTGCACCAATTTGAGGGATGCTTTCTGAAAGTGAGATGGTTGCTACTCGGTCTTTAATGATGGTTTTTACTGCCTGATTGCTTTCAAGTTTTGTTAATGCTTTCTTGGTTATGGTTGCTGCGATTGCGTAAATGTTTTGATATTGATACTTTATTTGTGCTTCTTGTTGTAAAAAAAGGAAATCTTGCTGGCGAATATTTGCTAGTGCTTGTTGTTGCGCTTTATCTACTCTATCTTCGGTTGTTTGTTCAATTCCTAGTACTGAGAGAAGAGGATTTTCTGGGAGGTGAACAAGTTCTATGATAACCTTTGCTTCGTTGTTAATTTCTAGGTCTTCAAGCACATCAGGATCTACTTGTGCTGCTAGTGCTACTGGAATGAAAAGGAGTAGTAAGAGTATGGGTTTTAAGTTCATTTATACTGAAGGTGGAGAAATGTATAAAAAGATTGTTGTCTTTGTTTAGCCGAGTGCTTTTACATACTTTTCTGCGGCTTTGGTGATGTTCTTTGCAGTGTATAATCCACGACCAATTATTGCGTGCCATCGGTCTCCTGCTACTTTACCGGATTCAGAAAGTTTTCCGCCTTGTTCGATTAATCCTGGAGAATAGAATGTTGGTTTTAATCCAAAACTTTCTAGGAATCTTCTGTATTCTTGAATCATGAAGGGTTTGTTACCAGGAACGACGAAATCGTTTACTCCTAGATTTGCTGCAATTTTGTAGATCTTTTTTGGAGCCATATTTTCGATGAAGCCGCCGGAACGTTGTAGATATCCTTTGTGAGTCATGTCTCCTCCGACAAGAACTCCTAGTTTCTCTTTGAAGGCTGCCTTAATCCATTTTTCTTCTGTTATGGGGCCCGCCATCGGAAAGAGAATAACAATATCTACGCCTTTGATTGCTTTCATAAAGCGATCTCCCATTTCTGGAATATCGGTGCCTGCTTTTTGATGATCATAGATTATGGGTAGGTCTGAATGTTTCTTGATGGTTGCTAGCACTTCTTTCATGCCGAATCTTAATACTAATTCGAATCCGATTTTGTAGGCGCCGATTCCTTTTACTTTACAGGTGCCTTTTACAATTCTTTCTAGCTCCTTTAATGTCGCGACATCGCAAGAAGGAATAATACTTCTTTCGAGTTTAATCATAGCCATACCCTATTCATGAATTTACTCCTTTAAATAGTTTTTTGTTGGTCTTGTAGTGGTAAAAATGTTCGTATGTGCATAGCATAGTCACTAGCGTTCGTAGGCTGCTAAAGCAACCCTCTTCGAAATTCCTGAGATT
>JAQBWB010000083.1 GCA_027623355.1 Nanobdellota archaeon
CAGGAATTTCGAAGATGGTTGCTTTAGCAGCCTACGAACGCTAGTGACTATGCTATGCACATACCAAAAATAAAAAAGCTTAAATACTTGCCTTTTAATTGGATTTCCATATATCGGAGATGAAAGTATCGTAATACGTAAATGCAAAAATACCTTAAAGCTAAGTGGGCACAACGTGTTCCAAAATCAAGTACAGTAGAACTTCTAATAGTTAGGACTTTTTTAAACAATTTTCGGAGGAGTGATAGATGAACCAGCCTATAATGGAAACACCTCAGATTCAAGTACCTCTCCAACAAAAGAGTCTACTGATGGGTCAAAGAATACCTAAAGATTTTTTTGTTACCACGGGAGCAGGCGAGTCAGACATAACCATCCATGCAGGTTCATATCATCTGGCCCTCAAACAAGCAGGGATAGAGATGTGCAACATCATATCATACAGTTCAATTCTACCGGCCATCGCTACAGAAATAAAAAAACCAGATAGTCTTGTTCACGGGTCTGTCATGGAAGTTATTAATGCAGTAGCACATACCGAACAAGGAAAAAGAGCTACTGCAGCAATCATACACGGCTGGCTCTACCATAAGAAAACAGGAGAAAAATATGGGGGGCTAGTCTGCGAAGAAACAGGCGATCACAGCACAGAAGAAATAGAGGTTCAGCTCCACCAAAGCCTCAATGAACTCTACATCAATGGATTCTCGCAAGACTATGACTTAAGAGAAATAAAACTTATCACTAAAACTATTACTCCAAAAAAGAGGTTCGGCACCGCCATAGTGGCTTTGTGTTTTGTGAATTATGTGCTCCCCATCATCAAGGAGATGAACTAACTGTGCGGAATATGAAGATGCAAGACTATGGTGGATTGGATGCAGAGTATTGCAGTTATAATGTTGCAAGGATAGTGATACTGCCCGTTGCCTACGATGGCACATCTTCCTGGATAAAAGGAGCAGATAAAGGTCCTCAAGCACTATTAGACTCCTCTTGCAATATGGAATTGTATGACGTTGAGACTGATTCTGAAGTCTACAAACAAGGCATCTACACCGATGAACCAATCACAGATGCATCATCCCCGGAACTCATGGTTGAAGCCGTAGAGCAGCGAGTATCAGAACTTCTTACAGAGGGCAAGACGGTCGTCCTCATAGGAGGAGAACATTCAATAAGTATAGGCTCAATCCTGGCCCATAAAAAGCATTATTCGAATATCTCTACTTTGCAGATAGATGCACATGCAGATCTAAGGGATACTTATCAAGGATCTAAATGTAACCATGCCTGTGTCATGGCAAGAGTCAAAGAGATATGCCCATTTGTTCAGGTAGGGATAAGAAGTATGGATAGCTCAGAAAAGAAAAACATGGACATAAACAACGTTTTTTTCGCAAAAGATATCCAAGACAATGATGACTGGATGGATAAAGCTGTTTCCCTTCTGTCAGATGAAGTCTACATAACGATAGATGTAGATGCTTTTGATCCCTCTGAACTCCCAGCCACAGGTACACCAGAGCCAGGGGGGATGAACTGGTGGCAGGTTTTAAAACTGTTAAAGAAAGTGAATGCAAAGAAGAATATAGTCGGGTTTGATGTAGTAGAATTGTGCCCAAATCCACATTCCCAACCTTCAAATTTTCTTGCTGCAAAGCTTGTCTACAAACTCCTCAGTTATATCTTTACCAAAAAGGATCTTTTAATCTCTCATAATATTTAAGTGAAAACTATAAAGAGTTAGGGCAAGGGACTATTCGCAACAACAGAGATAACAAAAGGCACGGAAATTTTTCCTTTTACAGAAAGAAAGGGGTCCTATGAACAATCAAGCAATTATGGGCTTCAAATCGAAAGAGACTCTTCTTGACAGCTATGCAACATTTGAGGATTATCTCAACCAGAGCTGTTCACCAAACTGTTTCATACAATTTGATCCGCTTGTTCTTGTGGCAAAAAGAAATATACAAAAAGGAGAAGAACTAACCTTTAATTACAACGCCACAGAGTATGGCGGGGAAGGTAACCACTCATTTCAATGCACATGCGGTTCAGAGGGATGTTATGGCGAAATTAAAGGGTTTAAGTATATCAATCAAAGGGAGAGGGAACAAATAAAAGAAGATATTTTTCCCGATCTGAAAAAAATAATGGCAAAGGTGGATAAAAATGGATGAACAAGACTTCAAGTCAGTGAAGAAATTTATGAAGCAACACTTTAGACATTTTAACGCTGCAGTAGTTGTAGATGCAGCAGAAGCCTTCAATAAACATCTATCTTCGGGCGGAAAAATGATGCTGGCCATGGCAGGAGCAATGTCCACTGCAGAACTAGGAATCAGTTTGGCCGAGATGATTCGCAAGGGAAAGATCCATGCCATCTCCTGTACAGGAGCTAACCTAGAGGAAGACATTTTTAATCTAGTAGCACATAACTTTTACAAACGAGTCCCTCATTACAGAGAACTATCTGCAGAGGACGAAGAAAACTTACTAAAGGAACATATGAATAGAGTTACTGACACCTGCATCCCAGAAGAAGAAGCAATGAGGCGCATCCAAAAATATTTGCTACCGCTGTGGTTGAAGGCAGACAAGGAGGGTATCAGTAAATTTCCCTACGAGTACATCTATGAAATGCTAAAAGAGGGAAAAATAAGTGAGTGCTTTCAGATTGATCCTAAGGATTCATGGGTTGTTGCGGCATTTGAAAAGAACATCCCCATTTTTACCCCAGGATGGGAAGATTCTACCACTGCAAACATGTTTGCAGCATTAACCTACACCAAGAAAAACTACTACAACCAACACATCACTAATCCTCATATTGTAAAATCCGGAATTCAACAGATGAATGCACTTATAGAATGGTACCTCAAAAACACCAAAGAAGGCTCAATAGGTTTTTTTCAAATTGGTGGAGGCATATCAGGCGACTTCCCTATCTGTGTCGTTCCCTTAATTGAACAAGATATGCAGAAGCCAGCAAAACTCTGGGGATACTTCTGTCAAATCTCAGATTCCACAACTTCCTATGGATCCTACAGTGGAGCCGCTCCTAATGAGAAAATAACCTGGGGAAAATTGGGCAAAGATACACCTAGGTTTGTTATTGAAAGCGATGCAACCATCGTCGCACCCCTCGTCTTCGCGTATGTGTTAGCACAATAGCAAGGTATTCTAAAAAAGAGGGATATTTTTCAAGCCATTCAACCCAAACTATCCAATTCAACCAGTAAAAATCTCCTTTCCATTCTAGACACCACCCCTAACAAGCAAGAGGCCCTGTAAAAAGTCCTGGTTACCGGCTTTAAGTCGAAATCCTCATGATACAAAATTAGGCTGACAAAG
>JAQBWB010000016.1 GCA_027623355.1 Nanobdellota archaeon
AGGCTCTTGATGATATCAAGAAATTGGCATCTGAGCTGTACCAGGGTACGCAAGTATCTAGAAAGTTGCTGCCTGCGGAGGATATTACGGAGATTTCTGAGGAGATACGGAAGAAGATTCACCTATTATATCCTACTGCTCACAAAGCCTGGTTTCATTTCGATAACAAAAGTATCGACGAGAGGACTGAGATTATGCTCAAGTTGCATAAGAAATTAGAAGAGATTTACAAGGAAGGTGCGTTTCTTGTAGAGAATAAGGACAGGATATTGGCTCGTATAAAGCGGTTGTTTCCTGCAGGTAGCAAGAATGAGAAGGGAACTCTTGGTCCACAGTTGAGGTATCTTGAGAAGTCGATTCCTATCGAATCAGATGAATCAGATGTTGAGAGATTGGACATAGCGGCGTAACTCACAATCTATTAAACTAACAAATTCTTACTTCTTAAGGCTTAAGATTCGTTAATCGGTATGCGCTTTTGTGGTGCCTAACACACTCACTTTCTGCTTCTCTCACGGTATTTGTAGCTGCCTATTAGACTTTATTGCTGCTCTTTTTTTATTACCCATTGGAACGCTCACTTTCACTTTTGTTGTATGCTACTTGGTGGTTTTTTGGGTGGAAAGTGAGGATTGGTTGTAGATCCTAGATGCTAGGGTTTTTTGTTGGAAAAAATCTGTCAAAATAGTACCTTTTTGCTCACTTTTTTGGGCCTCTTGAGGATCTGTATTTTTGGCTAGCAGATTTGGCCGGATTGTCCTAAAAGAACACTCACTTTTACATTTATTGATACCTTTATTTTCAATATGGAAAATAATAAATTATGGTATCTATATTCTTTAATAGATATATTGCAATATGGTTATTAAAATGCAATAATACTTTTAAGGAGACAATAACTATTATCCTTTAGTGATAACTAATGTTTGAATTCATGTGGAAAATAAGAAATTCTTTTTGGAGAGTCAAAAGAGATTACAGGGAATTGAAAACGAACGTAGATGGCTGGATCGGCTTTTTCGACAGAAAAAATAAGGATTTTGAGAAAAAGATGGAAAGAATGGAAGACAAAATTGAACGCATGGAAGAACGCATGGTCCAGATGATCATGATGCAAAAATAATTTCTAAACCAACTATTTTTATACTGTTCTATAAAAAGACTTTTTATTTTTCTTGAAATAATTTTTTAATTTTTGGTTTTGGATGAGCATATTTTCTTTGCTTTAGAATTTGTGTTAGGCTTGAAATAAGGCCGAAATTTGAACGATTCTTTGAATGGGTTGATAGATACAGGTGTACAGGATTTTAAGTAGTTAAAAACGGCTTTATTTTCTTTGAGAGTAAATTGTAGAAGTTGTTTGTGATGCAATTACAGCTTGTCTAACGGACTTGTGACATTTCCTAGGTTTTCCGTCGATACTTTGGTGTAGATCTGGGTTGTTGAGACATCTTCGTGGCCTAGGATGGTTTGGATTTGGCGGATATCGACTCCGCTATTGAGTAATTCTGTAGCGAAACTTGCTCGGAGCATGTGGCAATGGACTGGGCGATTGAGCCCCGCTCGTTTAGCGGCATTACTGACGATACGTTGGGCTTGTCTCGCGCTGAGATGGTTGTCACGATAGTGGAAGATATAGGGATTTTTGTCTTTCCTTGTCTTAAGATAGGATCTCAATTTTTTTCTGAAACGTGTGGAGAGGATGAACTGACGGTCTTTATTGCCTTTTCCTGAACGTAGAATTGCCATTCTTTCGTCGGTGTTGACCTGATTTTGCCTCAGGGTTACTGCTTCTGAAACACGCAGGCCTGAGCCATATAACAGCTCAATAAGCAGTTTTTGCTTCTTTGTTTTCGTTGCATCGAGCATGGATTTTACTTCATCTTTTGTAAGGACCTGAGGTAATTTTTTTTCTCGTTTGGGTCGTTTGATTCCTGCGAAGATAGGAAGTTTGTGCATCGTTTCGTAGAAGAATTTTAGGGCTGACAACACCAGATTTACCGTCGCTGGCTTAGCTTTTTGATCTGATACTAGATGTGCAAGATAGAGCTTGATGTCCTTTTGCGTTATTGTTTTTATTCCACGCTCGTTTTTGTTCTGGCTGAGCGTTTTTTGGTGCTCTGTTTTAGTATGTTGCCCAAGGAATGTTAGAAATCTTTTGTTGTGGTAGATATAGGTGCGAATAGTTTGATCTGAATGGCCTACTATTTTCAATTCTGTTTCTAGCTCTTTGAAATCTTCCATTTTGTTGCATTTGGATGATGGAATTTATAAATTTTTCTAAAGTGTCGTATAAATCGTATTATACGCCCCTTTTAGCTAGAAAATATGTTTGGAATTAATCGGTAGTGGATTTTGTGATTTATGGGTAGGGTTTTCGAATAGGATATTTTGAAAAAAAGAAATTAAAGAAATTAAAAAATAAGAAAAAAATTAAACAGTTAGTGTGCGCTGTTCGATTTGTAAAATATTCTCTTTTGCCTGCAGTGCTTTGAAATGTGGATTCAGAGCGAAATGAGCCTGGTTGTGGAGATATTTTTTTCGGATGGGTACACCCTTGCCAATCATGTTAGCGATGTAATTTGCCACTAGATCTTCCGTCAGACCGGTGTGGTGGGCGATGTCTAGATAGGTTACCGAACCTTTTGCTTCCTCTTGAGTATAGAGTACGAGAAAGACTTCTTGTTCTCTCTTGGTAAGCTTTTCAACCTCGAAGACGTGCTGTTGTTCTGGCTCCATTCCGTGACGTTCTAGGAACATCGTAATACGGTCTAGGCGTTCCTCTACTTTGCCAATTTTCTGGTCAATACCGACGAGAAACTCATGATTTGATTGAATCTCGTTTGTGTTTGCGTTGATTGCGTTGAGGTGGTCTTCGAATTCGTCCTTCACCTGAGAAAACGCCTCCTTGAGTTCCTGGTTTGTTTCATTGAATAATTCTGCATAGAGTACTCTCTTCTTTATGTCTTTCATCATATATTAACACCCCCAAAGTGAACTACTGATTACGGTTGTGGGGTTTAAATAGATTGTTGGTGAGAAATGTGTATATCGGAGTATCTATGTTTGTTCCTCCTGTTGTTTTTTCGACGGTACTGATGCTAGATTTGAGAAATAATGCTTCTCTTTTCCGGTCTTAATTACCCCTATATCTGGCTCTCGTTCTACCTCTTCTAACATGCGATAGAGCGAAGATTTTGAACAGAGTTGTTGATCGTGAACAATCATTTCTTTGAGCTGTAGAGATGATACTTTGCCGTAGCGTTTGATGTATCCTATCAGGAGATTTTTAACATAGAGTTTGGTGTTTTTGACTATCTTTTTTACGATTCTCTCTCTAATGTTGGTTCTTTTTTTCTCAAGATGATCTAGGCGCTGGGTTAGAGACTCTACTTCAGCTGTCACTTTTGGATCTTGTAGTGGTCTTACGTCCGCGATCTCCTCCTTTATCTGCTCTTTTTGTACGTTGGTTTTGAGTTGTAGTGTGGCAATCTGTGCTGGAATTGCCTTTTGCTTTTCTGCTAATTCTAGATGACTTCTGAGTAAATCCGAATGGTTTCTCCTCATTTCTTCCATTGAATGCCTGGCACTATCGATTGAATGCTCCATATCCTCGATGGCATACATATCGTCAATGATATCTCTGATCTCTTGTGGGGTTTTGGGTATCTCGTTGAGCTCACTTTTGAGTTGTTCGATGAGTAGTTTTTGGGTGGCATCGGTTGTTTGGAGGTTTGAGATGAGTTCTTGTTGCTGGTAGATTCGTTCCTGGATTGATCTTAAGTCTTTTTGTTGCTCTTGTTGCTGGCCCTGGATGCTGTTGGAAATGAACTCACTTTTTTGAATTTCTTGGTGTAGCCAGCCTATTTTTCGGTCTTGGTGCTGGGCGTTTTGGTAGACATTTGCTAGATAATTGAAGAGGACGTGGGTGTCTTGTTTGACGTTTTGGAAGGATGCGTTGAGGACTTCTTGAAGCTGGTGCACCCCTTCTTCCATTTTTTTGCTCGTTATTATGAATCCCATGACTCTTTTTGAGTAGAACAAGTATTTAAGACTATCTATTTTTTGGGAATGTATTGGGACTATCCTAGGATTGTTTTGGGAATGTATTGGGACTAATACCGACTCTAAAAACTGGGAATATGTGTTTATTTGGGGAGTATTGGGACTAAAGTGGGAATGTATTGGGACTACTTTGGGAATGATAAAAAAAATCGAAAAATAAGAGTTTTTTTGTGTTGTTTTTTGAGTGTATTTTTTGGGATTATGAGTGTATTTTTTGTTGAAAAAATGCGAGTGTTTTTCTGAAACATTGGCTGATTTATGTTGATTTTTTCTTTGATGGTTTGGTTTTTTTTGGTGGTTTGGAATGATCTTTTTTCGAAAACGGCTATGAGCGTGGATATGCGGGAGTGCAGGTGAGTGTTTTAGCCGTTATAATGCGGTTTTTTGGATGAAATGAGGGTTTTTTAGTGAGTTGTAGTAGTATATATGCGGGTTAGGGTATCTGAGGGGGTGTATTGGATCTTGAGTAGTATATCTAGTGGAGATAGTGAGTAACATAGAGTAAAGTGAGGGTAGAAACCGCTAATATGCGGGTAAAATAGCCAAAAGTGAGTTGTTTTTTAGGGTTATTTCCGACATTATTATATGCTTAGGGCTAATTAGGGTAAAAGTGAGCGAAGAAAAGAGTATTCGATTGAAGCATATGACTAGGAAGTCCCTAGCTGTGGCGTTATCCGTCATACGAGGGTTCGAAAATGCAAAAGTGAGCCTTGAACAGTACCCTACAGACTGCAATATAGCGGCTGAGGTGCTGTGGGACGCCTATACTAAGGGGTTTGTCGAGGGTAAGGTTATTGCTGACCTTGGATGTGGGCAGGGAATCCTTGGAATAGGGTGTATGCTGCTTGGAGCCGAAAAAGTGTACTTTGTAGACATAGATCCTGAAGTATTGGAATCTGCGCGTAAAACGGTAGCTCTTGTTGAAAGTGAGTGTTCTAGTGTGTTTTTTGAAGGTGATGTGGTTGAATTTGGTGATAAGGTAGATTGTGTGTTCATGAACCCTCCGTTTGGAACACAAAGTGAGCATTCAGACAGGGCTTTCTTGGATACAGCCTTTCGTATATCCTCGGTAGCGTTTAGTTTTCATAAGACTGCTACTGTTTCTTTCGTCGAGAAGTATGCTCGGGATCGTGGTTTTGTTGGTGCTGAGCGATATAATTTTTCCTTTCCTTTGAAGTCTGCAATGTCATTTCACCGTCGGGACGTGCAGATGATTGAGGTTAGTTGCTTTCGTTTTGAGAGGTCTTAGTGGTTTTATCGTCGGTAGAATTGATTTGAAGTGAGACTTTCTAGAAAATTTGGAGAGGATTTTCTAAACCATTGCTCCTTTGTACTATGTGCATAGCATAGTCACTAGCGTTCGTAGGATGCTAAAGCAACCATCTTTGAAATTCCTGAGATTATTCCTTGAAGGTGCTGCGTCCCCGGAGGGGGCGACCCCTCGCAACGCACCTGCTTCGGAAGGTGAAAGAATTTCGACCTTAGGATGCTATGCACATACCTAGCATCTTCGAAATTCTCGAAACTATCCATCGAAGGTGCTGCGTCCCCGGAGGGGGCGACCCCTCGCAACGCACCTGCTTGTGAAAGGTGAAAGAATTTCGACCTTAGGATGCTATGCACATACACTTTGTAGCAAGGTTTTTAAATAGGGTCTGTATCCTAAGTGTTATGGAAGTAACTATCGTCGAAGAAAGTAAGAATAAACTCATCTTTGAGGTTGATGAGAATGTTGGTTTTCTAAACGCTGTTAAGACTGAGTTGCTTAATGATAAGCAAGTTAAGATTGCTACCTACTTTGTGAAGCACCCTCTTGTAGGTAAGCCTCGAATGATTATTGAAACCGATGGTGCAGACCCTAAAAAAGCTCTTGCATCTGCTACCTCACGTTTGAAGAAAGAAAATGATTCTTTTATCTCTGACGTAAAGAAAGTTCTCAAATAAGTTAATTTTATTCTTTTAGACCTTCTAAAGACATAATTTCAGTTCCGTAACCTATAAATATGTGGTGCCTAACAGATGAGTTATGGTTTATATTCGGATAAAGAAGATACGAACTAAGAAGGGAAGTGTCTATGAATATGCATATCTTGTTGCTAATACTTATCGTAAGAGGAAGCGATCTGCTAGACAGAAAGTGCTTGATTATTTAGGCAAGGTATATCATTTTGAGGTTGATTCTCGTTTGAGTTTTGAGGTTCCGGAGGAGGTTGATGCCTCTGATTTTGTTGAGGAATTTGGATACAAAAATGTGGTGAAAAAGCTGGTTGGATTTGAATTATTACGTCATGGGTTTGCTTTTTCTGGTGGGACGTATTCTCGAGATGGGATTGAAGTTACCGTCGGTAAAACTGGGATTATGTTTGGGAATGAGTCTGGGAATGCCCCTATTGTCCTTGCATTCAACGAAGGATTTTTGTGTAAGAAAACCTATTGTGATTTGTTGAACTTTACTGCCCAAAGTGATGATGAACGAGATGTTGGGAAGGCATTTGGGCATGCGGTTTTAGAAGCAGGGATTGGGATTCCTAAGAATGTTTTTGTTGCTTTATTTGGGAAAGTTTCTGGATTGGAGCTTGACCATTAGATATAAAAGGAAAGTTAGATTTCTTAGTGTATGGAAAATAGTCCTAATCATATTGCTGTTATTCTTGATGGTAATCGAAGATATGCTAAAGAAAAAGGAATGCCTCAATTGGATGGGCATCGCAAGGGAATAGAAAAGATTGGAGAACTGTTGCAATGGTGTATGGATTCGGACGTTCATGAGTTGACGTTGTATTGTTTGAGTACTGAGAATTTTAATCGTGATAAGGAGGAGGTTGACTATCTGTTTAAGTTGTTGCGAGATAAGATCAAGTCCTTTTCAACTGATAAACAGATTCATGATAATCAGGTTAGGATCTCTGTTGTTGGAAGACTTTCGATGTTTCCTGATGATATTCGCAGCGAGATGGAAAAGGTTATGAAAGAGACTGCTGATTATGACTGCTATAGATTGAACCTGGCTATGGCATATGGTTCACGTGCCGAGATTGTTGATGCGTTTAAGGCGATTGTTAAAGAGGGAGTAACTGATATTACGGAGGATGCTATTAGTAAGCATTTGTATGTTACTACTGATGTTGATTTGATGATTAGGCCGGGTGGTGAGAAGAGAATTAGTAACTTTTTGCTCTGGCAGAATTCTTATAGTGAGATTGTTTGGATTGATGCATTGTGGCCTGCTTTTTCTAAGGAAGACTTTAATGGATGTCTTGAGGAATACGGTGCAAGACAACGAAGATATGGAAAATGAGTTGTGCCTAGCACCTTCGAAATCTTACAGGTAGACATGAAGGTTGACATTTCCCGTGGAGACAACCCCTTTGTCAGCCTAATTCTATTTTTTCAAGGATTTCGACCTGAAGATGCAATGCACACCGAAAATGATTCCTTAATTGTGATTACAAAGTTATATAAAGATGGTTTGTGCTGAAAAACTAATTGATTTTATCGGCTACTACTATGGACAAATATGCTCAATTTAAGGAACACATTTCTCACTGTCTCGAACGGTTTAAGGAAATTGATCGGCGTGAAACAATTAGGTTAGTTAGTCATTTGGATGCAGATGGTATTTCTTCTTGTAGCTTGATGGTGAAGGCGCTTAATACTGATAATAGGAAGTATTCTTTGAGTATTGTTCAAAGTTTAAATGAGAATGTTATTGTGGAGCTTGCTCGAGAACCCTATCAGCACTTTGTGTTTACCGATTTGGGTTCGGGAGTTCTAAGTTTACTCAATAAGCACTTATGTGATAGGCAGGTGTATGTCTTAGATCATCACGAGATTGAGGACTGTAAGGTGAATTCTCATATTTCTCACGTCAATCCACATCTCTTTGGTATTGATGGAGGTAAAGAGATCTCTGGAGCGGGTGTGGTATTCTTATTTGTTCGAAGTTTGAGTAAGAAGCTTGATGATGTTGCCCATATTGCTATGATTGGAGCAACAGGGGATATGCAGGAGGATGGGAACGGTTTCTTAACGCTCAATAAGGAGATTCTAGATATTGCAGTTTCGCGCGGTAAGGTTAAGGTGTTGCGCGGTTTGCGTATTTTTGGTGCACAGACTCGGCCATTACATAAGGTATTGGAGTATTGCACTGATCCTTTCATTCCTGGAGTTTCGGGAAGTGAATCTGGGACAATTCAATTCTTGAATGATATAGGGATTGCTGCTCGCAATGGGGATGGTTGGAGAAAAATTGTGCACCTGGATGAGGATGAGATTAAGAATCTGGTAAGTGGGATTATTGTTCGGCGGATGGGAGAGGATAGACCTGATGATGTATTGGGTAATGTGTATATTTTGAATGATGAGGAGAAAGAGAGTCCTTTTCGCGATATTAAGGAATTTAGTACGTTATTGAATGCTTGCGGGAGAATGGATAATGCTACTTTAGGTATTGGTGCTTGCTTAGGGGATAAAAAAACTAAAGAGAAGGCATTGAAGAATTTACTTAGCTATAAACGTCTTATTATGAACTCGATGAAGTGGTATGAATCTCAGACAGACGGGAGTATGGTGAAGAGGGGCGAGGGATATGTTATTATTAATGCCGAGGATCAGGTGAAAGCTAGTATTATTGGAACGATGGCCTCTATTTTGTCTAAATCTAATGATCTGAAGAAGGGGACGTTGATTTTATCGATTGCTGACTTGCTTGATGGTAAATATAAGGTTTCTTTGCGGGTTTGTGGTGGTGCGGATGTTGATTTACGTTTACTTGCTACCCAGATGGCGGCTGTTGTGAGTGGAGAGGCTGGCGGTCATGAGTATGCTGCAGGAGCTATTATTGATGAAGATAAAGTTTCGCTATTTTTAGCGGAAGCTGAGAAGATTTTAGTTAAAAGAGGAATGGAAGAGATAATTCGTTAGTATTGGCCTGTTTCTCTACTTTGTCCTGCAGTTGAGCTTGTTACCGGGTTTTTCTTATAATTTACCCATCTTCGTTCTATTTTTTTTTGTCCAATCCTCATGTTCATTATAAGCTAGGTTTATTTGCGCGATTACTTCCCTATTCTGCATGATGGGGGCGACCTTCTTAAGTATCTCCCTTATTTCCTCTTTTGAGAATTGTTGAGTTCTCTTTGCGAGCATTTGCTCTTCGCTTGTGATGGTTATACTTTTGTTGAATAACCACCACCCCGTTATTTTGTAGGGATAATCTAGTCGGATATGATATTCTTGTAGTACGGCATTCAGCCTAGCTCTTAGAGTAGTATTATTTACATCTCTTTGAGGATCATTTTTGTTAAAGGGCTTTACTTCTACTCTCCCCCAAAAGAAATTAGTGTTTCTGCATATCGCTGCTACTCCATGCTCTATGGTTTGGATTGCTACTGTGGCGACGTGGTCTCCGGGGTGGGCCCCCATTGCTATCTTGAGTGCGGTTATTCTGTCTACATTCGGAATCAAAGTTAATGCCCAGCTTAACTCACTGAATGGTAGCTGGTAGAAAGGGTGTTGAGGTTGAGTCATAGTACTTTAATGTCTTTGGAGTATTTAAGAATTATTGTTCTGAGAATTAAAGAGCGATTCTGATGCTGTCGATGTGTTCTGCTACTTCGGTGCCTTTCTTGGTTAATGTTAGTAGTTTTAGTCTTCCTTGCTTTTCGAAGTTTACTAGTCCTGCTTTTTCCATCTGCTGTAGGATCTTTACAACATGAGAATAGGTGCAGTCAATTTCTTTTGCTAGAGAAGATGCGTACATAGAATCTTTGGTATTTTTCAAATTTACTAGCATCATAGCTGGCTTCTCTCTAAAAAACACGTTAAAGACTTTGCTATCCATTTTTTTTATCTCAACACTTTCTGAAAACTATAGTTTTGAGAATATAATTGAGATATATAAACCTTTCGCCGTGTTGTTACCTGTAGTTGTAGTAAAAAACTTTGATTTTTTATTCTTGAAGCAAAACTATAAAAAGTATTAGGGATTGCTTGGTGATATGAAGACACGCAACGTTATTATTATTGGTGGAGGAATTAGTGCTCATACGGCGGCAGTGTATACTGCTCGTGCTGATTTATCTCCTCTCGTGTTATCTGGACGAGGTTTGGATCAGTTAAGTCAGACCTCGGATGTTGAGAATTACCCTGGTTTTCCAGAAGGAATTTTGGGTCCTGATTTGATTTCTAATGCTAAGAAACAGGCTCAAAAGTTTGGTGCTGAGTATATTGGAGATGATGTTACTGGTTTCAAGAAGGTTTCCGGTGGGTATAAACTTACTACGGCGAAAGAAACTTACCTCGGTAAGACGGTTATTATTTCATCTGGTGCTAGTGCTCGTAAATTAGGTATTCCTGGAGAGGATACCTTCTTTGGCAGGGGTGTTTCGACTTGTGCAACATGCGATGCGCCGTTTTTCAAGGATAAGAAAGTGGTGATTGTTGGAGGAGGGGATAGTGCTATGGAAGAGACTATGGCATTGTACAAATTTGCTTCTGAAATACACCTAGTGCATAGACGTGATTCCTTTCGTGCATCTAAAATTATGCAGAAGCGGGTGTTAGAATCGAAAGATAAGATTACTATTCATTATGAAACTGAGACGTTAGAGGTCTTGGGCGATAAATTTGTTAGTGGTGTTAAAATTAAGGATGCTGCTGGTGAATCTACTCTTGATTGTGATGGGATGTTTCTTGCTATCGGCCATATTCCTAATACTGCCTTTTTGAAGGGTGCTGTGAAATTAGATAATCAGGGCTATATTGCTGTTGATGGGGTTAAAACATCCCTACCTGGAGTGTATGCTGCTGGTGATGTGATGGATCCGCACTATAGGCAGGCGATAACGTCGGCTGGTACTGGGTGTATGTCTGCTTTGGAAGCTGAGAAATATCTTGAATTGTTAGAATAATCTTGGTTCTTGTTGTGGAAATTATTGCAAAGCATATATGAATAGCATAGTCACTAGCGTTCGTAGGCTGCTAAAGCAACCCTCTTCGAAATTCTCGAAACTATCCATCGAAGGTGCTGCGTCCCCGGAGGGGGCTCCCCTCGCAACGCACCTGCTTTTGAAGGTGAAAGAATTTCGACCTTAGGATGCTATGCACATACTGCAAAACGCAACGTTTATATATCTCCTAGAGATGTTTATTTTGTTGGGAGTATTCTGGATTATATCGAGGTGTAGCAAGTGGAAGAACATAACCATACCCATGAACATAATCATTCGCATCCTGCGTCTGAGTATTCTCATCAGAAACATAGTCATGCTGAGCATCCTAAAGAGCATGTGCATCATGAAAAGGAGCATGTGCATCATGAAAAGGAGCATGTGCATCATCATTCTCATAAAAAAGAGTCTAGTATGGGATTTACCTACTTGACTTATGGATTTTTTATTGCTATTGGTTTGTTATTAGTGTTTAATTTTATGCAGCTTTCTTCTGTTGGTGGCTTATTGGATGAGCGTATTTCGGAGGCTAGAGAGGCTAGTGTTCCTGCAATTATTTCATTGACTACCATAGTTGACCGTTCTTGCACTGATTGTTTTGATATAGCTGCGTTAATTGAAAAGATTGAGGCTGCTCATGTTAATATTACTCAACGAATAGACTTGGATGCTGCTGAAGCTGGTGATTTAATAGCACAATATGGTATTGAACAATTGCCTACTCTTATTATTACAGGGGAGATCAATAAATCAGGCATTACAGGATTGGATGCGGTTGATGATGCATTAGTCTTGACTGCAATTGAACCTCCGTATGTGGATGTTGTTACTAGCAAGGTCTTTGGTCGCGTTACAGCCATTCATCTTCACGAACCTACCTGTACGTCGTGTGTAGATTTATCTACATCGATTGATGAATTACGACAGAGCTTGACCATTAGTAAGGTCGATACATTCGCTCGAAGTAGTGTTAATGCTAAGGCTGCTATCGCTAAATATGGAATTACTCAACTGCCTGCTTTGATTTTGTCTTCCGAATATGGCGTTTACTCTGTTGCTGCGGATTTAGAAGCGGTTGGAGAGGTAGCTACTGACGGAAGTTTAGTTATTGAGACGTTGCAACCCCCGTATGCTAACGCTATTAGTGGAGAGGTAGAGGGTGTTGTGGACTGGACTATGCTTACTGATTCAAGTTGTTCGACCTGTTATGATGCTACCATGCATAGGGCTATCCTTGCTCGCTTTGGATTTGCTTTTGGTAAAGAGGAAAGCTTCGATATTGCTAGTGCTCGAGGATTAGAACTGGTTGCACAGTATTCCATTACCTCTGTTCCTGCGATTCTTGTTTCTAGCGATGCAAAATCGTATGCTGCGTTTACCCAGGTTTGGCCACAGGTTGGAACTGAGGAGAGTGATGGGATATTTGTATTTAGGAATAACAACATCTTGGGACAAACTTATAAAGATTTGACAACTAATACGGTAATAGAAGGAGGTAATCAACAATGAAAACGAAAACTATGGTAATTGGTCTTTTGCTTGTATTTGGCTTACTTTTTGTGGGCTGTGCATCTGAGGGATCAGGAAGTTACCAGGCACCTAGCGGTCCTATTGGAGGCGGATGTGGAATTCAGGCTCCTCTAGCAGATGTTGGTGTTGCCAACGTTGCAGCAAGCGATATTGTAGGAGCATAATCATGAAACCGGTACGGGATACCTTTTCCTTACTTTTTTCCCGTCCCTATGGTTTACTCTGTCTATTTCTTCTTGATTTATTTTTTTTGGGTGTTGTGATGTTGTTTGTTCCTGTTTTCAGAGGTTTTGATAGCATCCTATTTGCTCTTCGTCCTCGCTTTCAATACTGGGCGTGGTTGACTATCTATATTGTGCTGATAGTTGTGGTGTTATCGGTTGTATCCTCGGTGGTTGCACTGTATAAGTATGTTCATTTGTTTTATGTTCGGGGGTTAGATCATGGGTTTCGGTGGTTGCCCCGCTCACTTCCTGGATTTCGTTCTTTTTTATTGAAAACGTTGTCTTTTCTCGTTCCTGCTTTGTTGATGCTCGTGGTTACTACGGTGTATCTGATTAGTTTTATTCGTAATAAATCTGCTACGATTTCACATCCGGTTGAACTTGCACTTCATTTCTTTGGTTCTTCACTGGTGTTGATTTTGTTGGTGTTATCGGTGTTGTTGATGCTTCATTTGATACAGGTTCATTGGAGAAACTCTTTTTTAATTGCTTTGCGTTCGTTTTTTCCTTCGATGATTGTGATGTGGCATGATTTGAAGATTCTCTTTATGGGTGGTGTGGTGATTGGTCTTGTTCATTTGTTCTTCAAGGTGTTTGTGTTTAGTAGTATGCGGCTGTATCTGGATTATTATGGAGAATATAAGCGCATTTTGTGGTTTCTTTTTTTTGTGATGGTGTATAGTTTATTCTTGTTTAATCGTGTGTTCTTGTATCAAAACAGTGTGCAGGAAGATAAAGCAAAAGTATAAATAGAAAGATTACTTGTTAAGCATATGTCAAAGGCAGTCATTGTTATTATGGGGATTACTGGAGATCTTTCTAAGCGAAAGCTTATTCCCTCTATGTACCGGTTGTTGAAGAATAAAAAGATTAAGGACTTTGTGATTGTTGGTATTGGTCGAAGAGCGTTATCGGTGGGAGATATTATTTCTGGCTCTAAGAAGTTCATTCCTCAGCCTGATGCTGCTGTTTTAAGTACGTTGGAGAAAAAAATATCCTACCTCCAGGGTGATTTGGATGATAAGCGTACGTATGGTGAGTTGAAGAAGCGGTTATCTGGTTATGCTAAGGAAGGTTTGACGAATGTATTGTTTTATTTGGCGACGTTGCCTGGACATTTTGATCCGATAGCTAAGAATTTACAGTCGTCTGGATTAAACAAAAGCTCTAAGGGATGGGTTAGGGTTGTATTTGAAAAGCCGTTTGGAAGCAATCTTACGGATGCTGTGGAATTGAATGCCTCCATTAAGAAGGTGTTTAGTGAGGATCAGATTTATCGTATTGATCATTATTTGGGTAAGGAGTTGGTTCAGAATATTGCTGTGTTGCGCTTTTCTAATACGGTGTTGGAACCATTATGGAATAAGAATCACATCGATCATGTTCAAATTATCTTAAATGAAGATATTGGCGTCGAAGATAGAGGTGGGTTTTACGATAAGTACGGCGCGGTTAAAGATGTGGTGCAAAATCACATGCTGCAGTTGCTTGCCTTGGTTGCGATGGAGGCCCCCTCAAGTTTTAATGCCCTCCAAATTAGGAATGAGAAGTTTAAGGTGTTGCAATCGACGCGTTCGGTTGATGCGCATGATACTATTCTTGGTCAGTACTCTGGTTATTCCAAAGAGAACGATGTCAAGGTTGATTCTAATACTGAGACCTTTGCGGCGATGAAGCTGTTTGTTGACAATATGCGGTGGCAGCATGTTCCTTTTTACTTGAAGACGGGGAAGAAGATGAAGGAGAAGAAATCACTTATTTATATTCAGTTTGAGGAGGCTCCTGGAGTGTTGTTTAAGGGGGGTGCTAAATTAGAGCCGAATCATTTGGTGATTACGGTGCAGCCTTCAGAGGGATTTTACATGACGCTCAACACGAAATTACCTGGTTCGATGGAATTGACTCAGGTGAAGATGGACTTTTGTCATGATTGTACGTATGGCGCCAATACTCCTGAGGCATATGAGACGTTATTGGAGAGTGTTTTAGCGGGCGATCAATCTGTCTTTGTTCGATCGGATGAGGTTGAGGCGAGCTGGAGAATTGTGGAGGGTATTATTGATAAAGAATTGAAGGTGCGTTCGTATGCTGCTGGTAAAGATCCGAAAGCTGCAACTGATTTTATAGAACGTGATGGTAGGAAGTGGTTTGTTTAGTTATTTACGAAAGTAGTGGTCATCTCTTATTTCTGGATTAAAATAATGAATTTCTGTCTTGAACAGGTTTTGTGCGTCTTGGTCTTCTCTTAATTGCCACCAGAGTACCCCTGCTTTTTCAAATAATCGGCTACTTTCATCGTTAAATTGAAGGTCCATTGCCACGAATGCCTAATCGCTCAAATCATTAATTCGCTGTTCGTGTGTTCTCCTCGGAAAGTGGAGTATTGTCATTTTCAATCATTTCGCAACTAACTTGACCATATCTACCATACGGCAGGAATAGCCCCACTCGTTGTCGTACCATCCCACTAAGACTAGTTTTTCGCCTACGCATTCGGTTAGTTCTGAGTCAAAGATGCAGGAATTAGGGTTGCCGATGATGTCGCTTGACACTAGGGGGTCAACTGAATATTCTAGGATGTGCTTTAATTGTCCTGCGGCTGCTTTTTTGAAGAGTGCATTGATTTCGTCGGTGTTGCAGGTTTTTTTGTCTTTGTTTAAGGTTACCACGAGATGGACTAGTGAGCCATCTGGCGTTGGAACGCGGACTGCTGAACCTATCAGTTTTCCGGCTAGTTCAGGGATGACTGCTCCTATTGCGGTTGCTGCTCCGGTTGAGGTTGGCACCATGTTGACGGCTGCTGAACGTGAACGTCTCATATCTGAATGAGGTGCATCTAGCAGGTGTTGGTCGTTGGTGTAGGAATGGATGGTTACCATAACTCCTGAATCTATACCGTATTCGTCATTTAGAATTTTTACCATGGGTGCTAGACAGTTTGTGGTACAGGAGGCATTGCTTACAATGTCTTCTCCGTCGTACGTATCTTCGTTGACACCCATTACTATTGTTTTCACGAGGTCGTCGCCTTTTGCTGGAGCGGACATGATTACCTTCTTTGCTCCTGCCTGGAGATGCGTTGATGCTTGCTCTTTTGTTCTAAAGATGCCGGTTGATTCTATTACTACCTCTACTTTGAGATCCTTCCAGGGTAATTGAGTTGGATCTTTGATTGCGAAGACTTTGATTTCTTTTCCGTTTACAATGATTGATTGGGGGGTTGATTCCACTTTACCAGGATACTTGCCATGGACTGAATCATATTTGAAAAGTTGTGCTAGGGTTTCTGCGTTTGTAAGATCGTTAATTGCTACTACTTCTATTCCTTTTTCTTCTAGTGCTCTCCTGAAGACTAATCTCCCTATTCTTCCGAAACCGTTAATTGCTATTTTTGTCATTTATTGCACCTCGTTAATTGATGTTTGTGGACTGGTTCAGGTATTTAAGTATTTCTGCAGTTGATTGGTTGTTTTAATGAAAAAAGCAAACTATATAAAGTTCTTTGAATTGTATCGAGATATGCGAGGCATGATATGAGTTTTGAGACGATTAATCCGGCTACTGAGGAAGTTATTGATTCTTATGAGAACATGCCTGCGGACGAGGTTATGAGACATGTTGCTTGTGCTAATAAAGCTCAGAAGGAGTGGGCTAAGGTTTCTGTGAAAGATAGAGCTGCATATTTTGTCAAGCTTGCTCGTGTTTTACGTAAGAATACTAAGAAGTATGCTGATTTGATGACTCTAGAGATGGGTAAATGTACTACTCAAGCACAGGCAGAGGTTGAGAAGTGTGCTTGGTCGGCTGAAGTATATGCTGAAAACGCTGAAAAATGGTTAGCGGAAGAAAAAGTTAAGGCTGATGGTCTGGAACATTTTGTTCGATATGAGGCGATGGGAGTTATTATGGCGATTATGCCCTGGAACTTTCCGTTCTGGCAGGCTTTGAGATTTGGGATTCCTACATTATTAGCGGGGAATGGTGGAGTATTGAAACATTCGAACCAGGTTCCGCAGTGTGCGGTTGCTATTGAGGAAGCGTTTGCTGAGGCTGGATTTCCTAAAGGATTATTTAAGACGGTTATTACAGGACATGAAGCTGTGGCTGAGGCTATTGCTAGTCCGCTGATTGCTGGCGTTTCATTGACGGGAAGTACGGGTGCTGGAAGGCATATTGCTGAGGCTGCTGGTCGCGCTATTAAACCGTGTGTTTTAGAATTAGGTGGTTCGGATCCGTTTATTGTTCTGGAGGATGCTGACATTGCGAAAGCTGCTAAGGCTGCAGCTGGCGGGAGATTCTTGAATGGGGGTCAGTCTTGTATTGCTAGTAAACGATTTTTAGTTCACAAGGATGTTGCTGAAGAGTTTTCTGCTGCATTTGTTGCCGAGGTTTCGAAGATTGTTGTTGGAGATCCTACTGATGCTGCAACGAACATGGGTCCGTTGGTGAACAAGGATGCGTATGATGATATGTTGAAATTAATTAAGGATGCTGTTGCTAAAGGTGGCAAGATCTTGACGGGTGGAAAGAATCCATTTGATAAGGGCTATTTTATTGAACCTACTGTGATTGCTAATGCTAACGGCGAGATGAGGATTATGTCTGAAGAGGTGTTTGGACCTATTGCTCCTATTTATGTTTTTTCGAGCGAGGATGAGGCTATTGCTCTTGCAAATAACTCTGAATTTGGTTTAGGGGGGAGCGTATTTACTAAAGATTTAGAGCGTGGTAAAAAAGTTGCTAGTCAGATTGAATCTGGAGCGGTTTTTGTGAATAATTTTACTAAATCTGATCCGCGGATGCCGTTTGGTGGAATAAAAACAAGTGGTATTGGCAGGGAATTATCGCATTATGGATTGAAGGAATTTGTTAACGTGAAGGGGTATAGTATTTATGAGTAAGATTAAGGCTTCGGACTTGTTTGTTAAGTGTTTAGAGAGTGAGGGTACTGAATATGTCTTTGCGGTTCCGGGTGAGGAGAACCTGGATATTGTTGAAAGTTTACGTACTTCGAACATTAAACTTATTGTTAACAGACATGAACAGGGAAGTGTGTTTATGGCTGCTACTTACGGTCGGTTGACTGGGAAAGTGGGGGTTTGTATGTCTACACTTGGCCCTGGTGCTACTAATTTAGTTACGGGCGTTGCTTATGCCCAACTTGGCGGGATGCCTTTACTTGCGATTACTGGACAAAAGGGTATTCGAGAGAACTTGCAGGGGAATTTTCAGATTGTTGATGTTGTGGGTATGATGAAGCCCTTAACTAAAAGTGCTGTTTCGATTAAAGGTCCTAAGTCTATTGCTCAGGACGTTCGGAGTGCATTTAAACTTGCAACTCAGGAGCGCCAAGGTGCATGTCATATTGAATTACCTGAGGATGTAGCAGGTGAGGATGTGGATTCCCTGTTTGGCCCCCATACACCAGGAATATTGAGGAGGGCGAATGCTGATGCTAAGGCTATTCAGATAGCTAGTGAAAAAATTAAAAAGGCTAACCATCCAGTGATTATTGTTTCTAGCAGAGCTCAACGTCGTAAGGTCAGTGCTAGTTTGAAACGGTTTTGCGATAGTACTGGAATCTATGTTATTCATACTCAGCTAGGAAAGGGCGTATTGGGGGATGATCACAAAAAATCTCTTTTTGCTTTTGGATTGCATAAGAAAGATTATGTTAATTGTGTTGTAGAAAAAGCTGATTTGATTATTACGATAGGGTATGCTACTATCGAGCACCCCCCTAGTGTTTGGAACGGAGAGATGAACAAAGATATTTTGCACATTGATTTTACTCCTGCCGAACCTGAGATTTATTATGAGCCTTCGGTAGAGTTGGTTGGTGATATTTCTGCCTCATTAGATGCATTGCGACTTGCATTGCCTGGATACAAGCACAGTGGAAAGTATGAGGAAAAGATTAAGAAGGAACTTGAGGAGAAATTGTTTGTTGAGGGTAGTGATGATGATAGTTTTCCGATGAAACCTCGGAGAATTGTTGCTGATTGTAGGAAAGTACTGGGCAAGGAAGATATTATCTGTATGGATAATGGAATTTACAAATTATGGTTTAGTCGTCATTACAAGACGTTTGGGATTACTACATTTTTAATTGATAATACTCTTGCTACGATGGGTGCGGGTTTACCGAGTGCGATGGGCGCTCAATTGGTGCATCCTAATAAGAAAGTGCTTGCTGTGTGTGGTGATGGCGGTTTTATGATGAACTCACAGGAGCTTGAAACAGCAGTTCGATTGAAGTTGCCGGTTGTTGTCTTAATCTTAAATGATAATGGGTACGGATTTATTAAATGGAAACAGCAAAATTTTAAGTTTGAGAATTTTGGACTTGATTTAGGGAATCCGGACTTTGTAAAATATGCTGAGGCGTATGGTGCTAAGGGGTATCGTGTGGATAAAGCTTCTTCATTAATTCCTACGTTGGAGAAGGCCTTTCGGCAAAAGGGTCCGGTACTTATTGAATGTGCTATTGATTATTCTGAAAATAAGAAGGTGTGGAACCAGGAGCTAGATAGATTTACCTGTCCGACGTGATTCTATGGAAATAATTCAAGGTGAGCGAAAAGAGGCAGAACGAAAGGCTGCTGATGCCATTGCTGCAGAGATTAACAATTTGCTTACACTCCAGGATACCGTTACTCTTGGGCTTGTAGGTGGAACTTCTGTTGCTGGAGTGTATGATTGGTTGAAAGAGACAGTTGTTGAGTGGAAGAACGTCCAGGTATTCTTGGTTGATGAGCGGATGGTCGATATTGATGATGATGAAAGTAATTTTAAGTTAATCCGTACGTCATTTACACACGATTTAGTTACTACCGGTAAGATGCCTCAGAAAAATATTCATCCTTTTATTTATAGTTCTGAGCTTAAGGATTTAGGTTTGGTGAAATATCTGCGAAAGATTGAGGACATTGGTAAAAAATATGATGTTATTGTTGTGAGTGCGGGAGAGGATGGGCATATTGGTGCATTATTTCCTCGGCATCATTCTTTAGCATCGGATGCTGAATGTTTATTGGTGATGGATGATAGTCCTAAACCTCCTGCCCTACGCCTGACTATTTCTCGGGAGATGGTGTTGCGGTCTAAGGTTGGTTTTGTATTGTTTTTTGGTTCTGGTAAAAAGGATGCTTATGCTGCGTTCTCGAATTTGGATACGAAGATAGCTGATTGTCCTGCTTCTTTGCTGCATCACCTGCCTAAGGCGTATGCGGTTACTGATCTTTCTTAGGTTCCACTATGGGTAATGTTGATACGTATGTGCATAGCATAGTCACTAGCGTTCGTAGGCTGCTAAAGCAACCATCTTCGAAATTCCTGAGATTATTCCTTGAAGGTGCTGCGTCCTCGGAGGGGGTCGACCCCTCGCAACGCACCTGCTTTTGAAAGGTTAAAGAATTTCGACCTTAGGATGCTATGCACATACGCTGATACTATATCTTTAAATAGAGGTTGAGCTTAACGATTGTTAAGTTATTACCATGATTGAAAGCTTTTTGATTACGTCCAGGGAAACGTTGGAAGTTAGTTTAGTCATAGGTATCGTTCTATCATATCTTACAAAGACTGACAATACTAAATATCGTAAGAATGTGTATTATGGTGTTGCTGGAGGGGTTGCTTTTAGTATATTGGCCGCAGTATTGTTTAGCTTCTTTGCAGAAGGTTTTACCGGTAGAGCTGAGGCGTTATTTGAGGGCATTACTATGTTGGTGGGAGCTTGCTTGCTTACTACGATGATTTTATGGATGATGAAACAGCGCAAGGTTGTGGATACTCTTCATGAACGTGTACGATATCATTTAACATCGGACAGTTCGTTCTTCTCTTCCTTCGGTATTTTCTTTATCATCTTTATTGCGGTGATTCGAGAGGGTGTGGAGACGGTTATTTTCTTGAACGCTGCTCAGTATGCTGACGGATTGCATCTGTTTGGTGGATCGATAGGGGTTGTTGTTGCTATTGGTGTAGGTTGGTTGTTTTTTAAAAGTACTCAACATGTGAATTTGAAAAAGATGTTTTCGGTGAGTAGTGTTTTGTTGATTTTATTTGCAGCAGGATTGGTTGCGCACGGAGTTCATGAATTTGAGGAGGCCGGGGTTGTTTCTGGAATTATTAGTCCATTATTTGATATTAATCCTGCACTGCATGTCGATGGTGGTTTTCCCCTTTTGCATGAGAGCGGTGTTGTTGGAAGCTTTTTGAAGGGATTGTTTGGATATAATGGGAATCCGAGTTTGTTAGAGGTGCTGGCGTACTTGTCCTATCTTTCTGGTATCGGTATCTGGTATTATCGTATCCATAGTCGTGGTGTACCTCAATAACCATTGTTCTGGGGGAAAGTATGTGCATAGCATAGTCACTAGCGTTCGTAGGCTGCTAAAGCAACCATCTTCGAAATTCTCGAA
>JAQBWB010000084.1 GCA_027623355.1 Nanobdellota archaeon
TCTCAGGAATTTCGAAGATGGTTGCTTTAGCAGCCTACGAACGCTAGTGACTATGCTATGCACATACCCCTACGGGAAATGTCAGCTTACAGATCTAGGAGCAATTTTTCGAAGTGGTAACCCGAACGAAGTGAGACTTTTTACTGCGCCGTCACAGAAATCATTAAATACCTCCACAAATCAAAAACCACATGACGAAATCACTCTTCATTGTAATAGACGGTATTGACGGCTCAGGAAAAGGAGAAATCATCAAGCACCTCCAAAACGACTTCTTCGACAAAAGCAAATCCAACCTAGTGCTAACAACGAGAGAGCCAACATCATCACATTTCGGAAAGCAAATAAGAAAGATGCTAAAGGAAAGCAAAAATCCAAATGCCGACAACGATAAACTCTTAGATCTTTATACCAAAGACCGAGAATGGCATCTTACAAACATCATAGAGCCCTTTCTAAAGCAGAAAGAAATAACTCCCATTGTGCTAAGCGACCGCTACTATTACTCCACAATCGTCTACCAGCACGCCCAGGGCATACCTCTAGAAGTAGTAATCAAAGTAAATAAAGTATTCAGAAAGCCGGACATAACCTTTATTCTCGATCTACCTGCAAAAGTAGCATTAAAACGCATCAAAGCAGCTCGCAGCAGTCTAGAAAAGTTCGAACAGGAAGAATTTCTTGAGAAAGTAAGACGGCTGTTCAAACAACTACCCTATCACCTTGAAGACAACATAAAAATCATAGATGCAACGAAATCAATAGAAGAAGTGTATACAAGCATCAAAAAAGAGATAGAACAATTACTTTGATTCTGTTTCATACTGGTAATTAGCATCCGAATATCCTTCTGAAACCGATTGATAGTAAGGGTCATTCTGAAATTCCTGTTTACTACCTCGAGACTTCCATTTGTTAATATATTCTGCCATTTTCTCATGACGCATAATAATAGCAAAGCCAATCAAACCAAGAGCAAGAATTACTGCAGGAAAAGTATTACTTTTCTCTATAATCTCAATCTCCTTGATAACAGGAATAGCATTACATTCATTTCCAACACTACAATAGCTGTTTTCGCCACAGTCAATATTACTATGACATTCTAAATTAGTATAGTTAACCAACCATACACCAAATACGGCTAGAAGAACAATAAAACCCAAAAGCACGTGTCCGCTACCTTTCTTTCCAATCATACTACTAAGAATGGATATTTGATTTATAAAGCTTTCTTTTTTAACTACTAAGTAATGAGAAAACTATCCCTCAACCTTCTTCTCTTCTTTCTTCTTCTCTAAAAAGGCATCTAAAGAGGTATTAGCCCTAACTGCCTTGTAACTGATTTTTGGTTTTTCGTATATCATTTTTTTAGTGACCCGTACTGCCAAAGCCACCTTCACCCCTTTTTGTTTCATCTAGATTTTCAACCTCTGTAAGTGTAACACGCTCAACAGTCTGTATCAACATCTGAGCAATCCGCATCCCTTTCTCAACAGCAAATGCAGCAGTACCATGATTAATCAAAACAATACCTACCTCTCCACGATAACCAGCATCAATAACACCAGCTAACGTATGCAATCCATGTTTCACAGCAAGTCCTGACCTATCCCAGATCAATCCAACATAGCCGGTAGGAATCGCAAATGCCAAACCAGTCTTCACAACCGTCTGCACATTAGGTTCAACCAAAACAGCTTCAATTGCATGCAAATCAAATGCAGCATCTCCCTCATGCGCATAGTTAGGAATCATCGCATCATCTCGAACCTTCTTACAAGAAACATCAACCATAGTTAATCTCCGAGAGACTCCTTAATAAAGAATGTTAGTCTACAACATACATATTAGAAACGCTATAGAAACGCTAGATAGAGTATCTGCATAAAGTCGAAATCTTACAAGAAATAGTGTGGCTGACAAGAGGGTCGTCTCATCCGGAGAACGTCAGCCTACTGAGTAAACTACTAGATTTCGAAGCCGATACGCTATTCAGTTTTAAAATCAGTAAGTGCAGTAAGTTGCTTCTTCAGAACAGCGCCATCCACACTACTAATCCTCATATTAAGAGCTTTCAAAGCCTGAGTGATGTAGGTAATGTTGTATACCGTACCATGTTCAGGCAAGTTCTGCAACACCACCATAATCTTCAATGGGTTTTCAGATGAAAACTCAGTAGCCTGTGTTTTCTCAGCAAGATAGAGTGCCTTAACAAAAGGAATTGCAATCTCCTCTCTCAATAAAGGTTTAATCGTAGCTTCAGGTTTCTTAAAAATCTCATCAGATGCTCCCTGTACCACTCCCGAAGGTCCAGCATCAAACGAAGTCATAGTATCATCCTTGTTATAGAATCCAAACTGATAGTTACCATCATGATCACCCTCGACCATCGTAAACGCATGTGCCATAAACGAATCAGCATTACTTTCCTTCCACTCCTTAAAAGCGCCATCGTTCTCTAGCACATTCAAAGCGTCCATAATCTCCATTGCAGTTTTTATATTTTTCATCTTTATATACGTTTCGAGCCTACAAGCTATAGTTTCTTGAAAACACCTTTCGGTCCAGGATTAAAGACTAGTGTTCTTCCAATCCAAGCCTCCTTGCCAGCATTCTCATGCAAATGTCCAGACACTGCCAATAACGGCTTATGTCTCTTAATAAAGCGTGTGTACGACTTACAACCGACGTAATCCTTCTGACCAAGATCATCCACCGTAGTTCCATAGGGAGGACCATGCGTAACAAAAATAAGTTTCAACCCTTTTTTCTGCAAGTCTAAAATAATCTGTTTTTTCCTAGCCCAAAACTTTTCAAATCCAGGGTCCTTATCCGAGAATCCTCCCTCACCATAAGCAACAAACAACAACTCACCCTTCTTGAATACTTTCCCATGAATATCATTCAACCGCTTAGATGCTTTGCAAATAGATTGAGTAATCCCCTTAGTTTCATGATTGCCCGGTATCAACAATACCTCTTTGCCCAACCTATCCATCTCCCGCAATATCCACCTAATCTTATTTTCAAAAATAGAGAAATCACCCGCACACACAATCAAGTCAGCTTTCGGTGCTTTCTCCTTCAACTGCTCCAACGCCTTCTTGCTTTCATGCAAATCAACGAAAAACAATATATTCATAAATAAAAAGGTTAAGAACTGATATTTAAGCTATTCTACTCACAGTATGTGCATAGCATCCTAAGGTCGAAATTCTTTCACCTTCAAAAGCAGGTGCGTTGCGAGGGGTCGC
>JAQBWB010000017.1 GCA_027623355.1 Nanobdellota archaeon
TGATGGACGAGTCGAAGAGGCTCGACTGGAAGCCGGCAAAGCTTCAGGTTAGTGAATAATTACGTTTGATCATTTTACTAATCGCTATAATTCCTCAACTATCAAATAATGATTTCTGCCACTTGCCGATTTACTTTGTCAAGTCTGTGAAGACCGAATTTTTAATCCTTAGACTCTCTTGGGATGAACCTGGGTTGCACTGGCCACTTGCCAGGTGCTGCCACGAGGTATTTAAGCAATAATTAATTACATAGTTTCGTATGGGGTTCTGATAAAAAATGGTGCCATCGATATAATAATCATGGGCATACACTTTACAGATTACAAATGAATGGCCGGGTAAACCTGGAGAAATTCATTGATAAAATAGGATTTGTAAATCCGAAACATGTTCACAAATGCTCCAAGTATAATGGAAAATGCCGGAGGCGTTATTTGAAAACGCGACTTCTACGTCACCCAGTTAATAATTTGAGTTAGTCATTGGCTTGCGCCTCAGCGCTCAAACATATGAGCCTTGCCCCGTTGCGATTTGCAAAAAATTGCTATCACTCGATGTAGCACTCTAACCAGGCTGAGTTACTCCGGCATTAGTTTTTAAGAATCAGAATTTGTTATAAAAAGGTTGTCATTATATGAAAGTTAGGAGTAGCATTATTGCAATTCCTGCTAGGAAGAAAACAAATTGAGTAATGAGTTTGGACATAGGGTAGACTTCCTTTCTTAACTCCGGAATTAAATCTGCTCCTGCAATATAGATAAAACCGCCTGCAGTGAAAGGAACTAGGAGGTTTGCGAATAACTGTGATTTTGCTCCCACTGCTAATACCATGAGAGCCCCTACAATTGCTAACAGTGCTGAACAGAAGTTTAGGAAAAGAGCTTTGCCTTTTGAGTATCCTGCATGGATCAACACTCCGAAATCTCCTATCTCTTGAGGGATCTCGTGAATTGCTACGGCTACGGTTGTTGCGATGCCTGCAGGGATAGAGATAAGATATGCTGCTGCTATGACCATGCCATCTATAAGGTTGTGTAGGCCGTCTCCAACAAGGCTCATGGTGCCTACGGGATGGGGATGGTCGTGTGTGGTTGGGATATGGCAGTGCCGCCAGTGGATGAAATTTTCTAGAACATAGAAGAATACAATTCCTGTTAAGACTGCGGATGAGAGCTGTAGTGTGAATCCTAGCGCCTGAGCTGCTTCTGGTAAGAGATGCAAGAAGGCTCCTCCAAATAGAGATCCTGCTGAAAAACTGATGAAGAATACAAGTAGTTTCTTTAGATTCTTTCCGGATACAATGATGGAGAGCAGTCCTACTAATGAAATTAAACTTACAATAATGACACTGATGAGTGTTGGTAGGACGATTCCCATAGTACTCTACATCTGAGGAGGGTATAAAAAGGTTTTGAAAAACGGAGTTTTTCAAGACCTTAGAAAATCTTTTATTTTCGTAAACTTTACTATAAGAACTTCTTTATTTTCTCTGCGGTTTCATCTACAGAAGTTTTTGCTCTTGGGTTTGGAGAAATATGTAATTGTTGACCGTCTCCCCTATAGCGCGGGATGATGTGGATGTGGGCGTGGGGTACTACTTGGCCGGCGACCTCTTTGTTGTTCATGATGACGTTAAAGCCTTCTGCCCCTAGTGCTGAAAGTATTGCTCTCGCTATTTTCTTTGTTAGTAGAGTGATACCTTTTAGTAAGTCATCTGGAATGTCGGTTAGAATTTCATGGTGTTTTTTTGGGATGATAAGGGTGTGGCCTACGTTAGCTGGAGCTATGTCCATGAATGCCAACAGTTTGTCATCTTCGTGAACCTTTGTTGCTGGAATTTCTCCAGATGCAATTTTGCAAAAAATACAGTTTTTTTCCATTTGAATATGAAGTGGACTCACGGAAAATCGACGGACGATTTGTACGGATTTTCCTATGCCTATTTTGAAATCAAAATGGACCTGCCGAGATTTGAACTCGGATAGCACCCATGCCATGGGCGTATTCTACCGGATTGAATCACAGGCCCTTGTATTGGAGAATTAGGTCTTTGTTTTTAAACATTACTTGACTGCTAGCTTAATATCTTCTCCCTGCACCGTTTTTCTGCCTGAGTGCTTTGCGATCTGGATGGATTTTCTTGCTAGTTCTTCTGCTCTTGTGGTGATGATCTCGGCAAACGCATCAACTGCTGGTTGTGAGACTCGTTTAGCCCCCGCATTAAGGAGCATCCTAGCCATGGGTGCCTTTGGTATAATAGAAATGTTTCGTGATGTCATGAATATGAAAAGTGGGAAACTTTCGGTTAGGAAAGTAATCCTCCTTTAGTCTGCCTAAGTAGACTCTTTATAAAACTCATTTATATAGTTTTCGATGTCTGGGTTTGATATCACCCTATTGGTACGAAGGTAAAAGTTTATAAGCTCTTTCTGATGAATGGTTTGTATGGATGACACTATTCGTAAGTATGCTCTTCAGAATGCTTTGAAGTTTAAGGGTAAGGCTAATCCTGGAGCTATTGTTGGTAAACTGATTGGTGAGAAGCCTGCGTTGCAAAAAGAGATGGGGACGCTTGGTAAACAGATTGCACAGATTGTTGCGGATGTTAATTCTTTATCGCTAGAGGAGCAGAAATTAGAACTTGAAAATCTTGCTCCGGATTTGTTGAAAAAGAAGGTTGCTAAGAAAAAGACGCTGACTAAATTGAAAGGTGCTAAAAATGTGGTGATGCGTTTTGAGCCTAGTCCGAGTGGACCTATGCACATTGGGCATGCGTATGTTCTTGGATTGAACGCTTTGTATTGTAGAAAATATAAAGGTAAACTGTTGTTGCGGATTGCGGATACTAATCCTGACAATATTTACGAACCTGCTTATGAGATGATACCTGAAAATGCTAATTGGTTGACGGATGGGATGATTAAGGATGTTGTTATTCAATCTGATAGATTGGAAATGTATTACTCCTATATGGAGAAGTTATTGAAGTTGGAGCAGGTGTATGTCTGCACTTGTGATCCTGAAACGTTTAGAGAGGGGATTCGAGCTAAACAAAGATGTCCCTGTCGTGTATTGGTTGACCAGAAAAGTCGCTGGGATGCAATGTTTACTACCTACAAGATGGGTGAGGCGGTTGTTCGCTTAAAAACTGATGTTGAACACAAGAACCCTGCTATGCGAGATTTTCCATTATTTAGGATTAATGAGAGTAAGCATCCTAAACAAGGCACGAAATATCGGGTGTGGCCGTTAATGAATATGTCGGTGACGGTGGATGATATCGAAAGTAAGGTAACTCATATTATTCGGGCTAAGGATCATCACGACAATGCGTTGCGGCAAAAATACATTTATGAATACCTTGAGAAGAAATTTCCTGAGACTTTATTTGTGGGTAGGATTAATTTTACAGGTATGGCTGTGAGTTGTAGTAAGACCAGACCTTTGATTGAGGATGGAACATACCATGGATGGGATGATATTCGACTTCCTTTTTTACCTGCCCTCAAAAGACGTGGATTTCAGGCTGAGGCTTTGTTACGGTATGCATTCGAGGTTGGCGTATCGTTAAGTGATAAGAAAGTCTCTAAGGATGAATTTTTCAAGACGATTGATGCCTATAACAAAGAGGTGATTGATTCTATTGCGTATCGTTACTTTTTTGTTCAGGATCCTGTAGAGATTCGGATTGCGGGAGTGCACAAGAAAGATATTACGCTTGATTTACATCCTGATACTAAAAAAGGTGGTCGTACGTTCTCGGTTGGAGATACATTCCACCTGGCAAAAGAGGATTATGATTCTTTATCTGAGAATGCAGTCTATCGGTTGATGGATTGTTTAAATGTGCGTCAGAAAGATGGACAGCTGATATTTGACTCGGACAGTTATGATGAGTACAAGGCTAGTGGCAAGCAAATTATCCATTGGTTGCCTAAAAAGGGCAATATTGCTGTTGAAGTTATGATGCCGGATGGTACCTGCGTTAGTGGTCTTGGAGAACAGCATCTTAGCTCTTTGAAAGAGGGTGATGTGGTGCAGTTAGTTCGATTTGGATTTTGTAGATTGGATAAGAAATCTAAGTCAAAATTAGTATTCTGGTTTGCTCATCGATAAGTATTTATAGTGAATGTTCTGGTATACTATCATGACTGGAAAAACATTAGTTGTTCGATCTAACATTAAGGAGTACGCTAAGGCTAATGAGACTTCTCTTTTTGTTGCAGGAGATTTTGGAGACCGATTACAGGAAAAGGTTATTCGATTGATTAAGGATGCTTGCAAACGTGCTAAAGAGAATCAAAGAAACACCGTTATGGGAAGAGATCTTTAGGCAACTGCTAGTCGTGCTCGTATGCTTTCTATTTTAAGTTTAATTCTGTCTGCGTTGTTAGACCCAGAATCTTTGTAGAGTTCGTATATTTCTTCAAGCTTCATTAGATGTTGCTTCATTTCTGAAATTTTTGCTGTCCTCTCGGGAAGTGGAATGATTGCTTTGAGATCTTCGTGGCTTTCTTGGAGTTTTTTTTGGTTTTCAATATGCTTTTCTACCTGCTTTTGCATTTCGCCCATATGTTTTTTCATCTCTGCAACCGTCTTGTTTGCTTGCTGTACTAGTTCTTGTTGTTCACTAGGATTTTGATGAGGAGTATTCATCCTTTTTTCGTGATTGATGACGGCGTCCATCTTTTTCTTGAGTTCATCTATCTCTTTGCTAATGCTTTTTTTAGAGGATGCTGCTTTTTTAATTTCTTTGATATGAGATTGTAAATCGTCATGTGCTTGATCTCGTTGTTGGTGCTTTTTAGCCATAAAGCAGATGTGCTTTACGTAGCGTTTGAAGCGGTCTGGACTGATGGGTTCGTGGTGAGGTGATGGATGCATCTGAGTTTGTGCACGGGATTCTTGAGGTGGAATCGGTTGAGAATTCTCTTTATGCTCTACATTAGGTTGAGAATAATGTTTGTCCATCGTTATTTATTGAACATGCCCATGAAACCTTTTTTTGGAGGTTCTGAACCAGACATTCCTGGCATAGGTGGTAATCCTGGAGGCATTCCGGGTGGTGGAGGCATTCCGGGTGGTGGAGGCATGTTCCACATAGGAGGTAATCCTGGTGGTGGAGGCATGTTTCTAGGTTGATTAGGCATAGGAGGTAATCCTGGTGGTGGAGGCATGTCCATATACTGGTTAGGCATCCCATCATGTGCTCCTTGATGTTCAGGTTTAGCGTGAGGATCTCTGGTTGGAGGAGGATGCATGGGAGCTCCTTCTGGAGGCTCTAATTCTGGTAATTGGTCTTCTCCCATACCAGCAAAGTCGAATT
The DNA here is from genome assembly GCA_027623355.1 of Nanobdellota archaeon. Lineage (GTDB taxonomy): Archaea > Nanobdellota > Nanobdellia > Woesearchaeales > JACPBV01 > JAQBWB01. The sequence continues at coordinate 5,328 of JAQBWB010000017.1, forward strand.
TAAACGGATCCTCTGGGTTTGGTCTTGCTTGAGGGTGATGAATCGGCTTATGCATGTGCTTATGCATGTGCCCTGGACCATTGACCATATCTGCGATTGCTACCATTCCTTCTGCAATGGTTTTATTTTGATGCTCCATGTTCATTATCTTTTCCATGAGCGGTGCTATTTTTTTTGCAAGCTCTGATTCTGTTTTCTCTTCAAGCTTCATTTCATCTGCAGCCTGCGCAAATAATTTTAGCATACTATCCATGGTTCTCGTTAATTTATCCATAGAAACCAAGAGGTCTTTAGAATTGGGATCACCTACCTGTTTCTGCAAATCAGTAATCTGTTTTTTGAGTTGGACTATCTCCTTGTAAGGCATTATCTCATAGCCTTCTTCGTTTGGCATTCTACCACGCTCTTTTTTTATTTTACTAACTGAACCTAACCTTTTTTTGTCTTTACGGTATATAAATGTTTTGGAATAGGAAATTCTAATATCCAGAAATCTGTTTTATTTGAGTAAGTCGATACTTTTAAGAAGTCTCTGCACCAGGAGCGAATATGGCCAAAGGAAAGATCTTACAGAAACCGTTCTCTCGTAAGAATAGGATACAGCTGTTGGTTATTGATAAGGCAGTTTCCATTTTGGTTCTTGCACTTGTTGGACTGAGTGCCCCTGATTTAGTAGTGATTGCCAGTTTCTTCTTGGCGATCCCTTATTTGTTGATTACTAAGAGAAAAATGCTGTTGAACCATTTGGGGATTGCTGCAGTGGTTGCGTTGGGATGGATGTTGATAGCAAAAAAGCAATATGGATACAATCAGGTTTTTTTGGTGGTGGCAGGCATTAACCTCTTTCCACTGTTTTCCTTTGCGATTGGATTATTTTTGGTGTATTTGATTTATTCTCATTATGAGCATCTCTTTCGCGAGAAGGGATATGTTAAGATGTTGTTGCTCTTTTCTGCATTTTATATTCCTTTGCTTTTGGGGGTTGAAACACTGGCCTATCATGTGTTTAATATTAGAAATCTTTCGACTGCCGTGTATGCTGGAATCCCTCTCTGCGATTGTATCCATGCACCGCCCTGGATGCAGATTTCCTATCTGTTACTTGGTCCTCTGTACTTTAGCATCTGCTATGTTTTGAAATTAGAAAATCTTCACAATTAGAATTAAGGTTACATGCCCATATCCATTCCAGGAGGGGGCATTCGAGGTGCTGGAGCGGATCCTCCTGCAATGACATCGTCGATTCTTAAAATCATGACTGCTACTTCGGTTGCTGAACTGAAGGCCTGTGTTTTTATTCTTGCAGGTTCGATAACTCCCTCTTTCCAGGCATCCATGACTTTTCCTGTAAAGACATTGATTCCTGCCCACTTTTTTCCTTTGTCGTGTGCGCTCTTTAGTTCTGCTAACACATCGATAGGATCAAGTCCGGCATTTTCTGCTAACGTGGTAGGTAATATTTCTATTGCGGTTGCGAATGCGTGGACTGCAAGTTGTTCTCGTCCGGAAAGGCTGTCTGCATATGATTTTAATTGTCGTGCTAGTTCTATTTCGATTGCTCCTGCTCCTGCAACTACTTTTGTGTTTTTTATTGCTGCAGTGATGTCTCCTAATGCATCTTCCATTGCACGTTTAACTTCGTCAACGACGTGTGCAGTTCCTCCGCGAATAAGGATGGTTACTGATTTTGGATTTTTGCAGTTGCGGATGTAGGTCATGTTTTCGTCACCTACCTTCACTTCTTCAACTACTCCTGCGAAACCTATATCTTCTTTCGATAATTCTTCGAGATTGTTAACGATGCGTGCTCCGGTTGCTCGAGCTAGTGCCTGCATGTCTGATTGTTTAGCTCTTCGGATTGCGAATACTCCTTGTTTTGCTAGGAAGTATTGTGCTAGATCATCAATTCCTTTCTGGCAGATGAGGACGTTTGCTCCGGAAGCAGTTATCATTTCTACCTTGTGACGAAGCATTTGTTCTTCTTGGTCAATGAAGCTTTGAATTTGTCCTGGTTGGGTAATTTGAATTTTTGCATCCATTTCTGTATTCTTTATCTCGATGGCTGAATCAATGAGTGCAATTTTTGCCTTTTCGATGTGGTTTGGCATGTTGGAGTTTACTCTTTCTTTATCGAGAACAATTCCTTCGATTAATTCAGTATCCTGCACTGCCCCCCCTACTTTTTTTTCTAATTTGATATTTTCTTTATCAATTGAAATTCCGTTTTCCTTATCCATTACTAACTTTACTGCTTTAACTGCAATGTCGCTTAGGAGCTCTTTTGAGGATTCTGCTCCTTTTCCAGTCATTGCGGTCATAGATATTTTATTCAAAATAGTATTATCTTCAATGTTGATTGTTTCTGCAATTTCATTGAGTATTTCTTGTACTTTTGCTTCTGCTAATCGGTAGCCGCGAGCGATAACTGTGGGATGTACAGCTTTGTCTAGGAGATATTCTGCATTCTTAAGGAGTTCTCCTGCAAGAACTACTGCAGTTGTGGTGCCATCACCCACCTCATTTTCTTGTGTTTTAGCAACTTCAACAATCATCTTTGCTGAAGGATGTTCAATTTGAATTTCTTCAAGAATAGTTACACCATCATTGGTTACGGTAATGTCTCCTAGGGAATCAACAATCATTTTGTCCATTCCTTTTGGACCTAGTGTGGTTCGAACGGTTTCAGCTACCATTCTTGCAGCCATGATATTGGTTCTTTGGGCGTTCTTGCCTACGGTTCTTTGTGTGTTTTCTGGTAGTATAAATATGGGTTGTATGTCTCTGCTCATGGGTATCACCTTGTTTGAATAGTCTTTGTAAGTGATGGTTCATTTATAAATTTGACTGTTGTAGAAAATTATATAAATGAGTGAAATTCAGGATTGTTAAGGTGAAAGATTGTTAGTAGAGGTGGTTCAGCTTTTTGTATTGTTCTTCGTAATTATAGATCCCTTTGTGAGTTTCTCTATCTTTGTTGTTGCTACTGAACGGATGAAACCAAAAGAGAGGTACCAGACTGCAAATCTTGCAATTTTTGTCGCCGCGTTGCTTTCCCTTCTTGTACTTATTTTTGGAGAATCGCTCCTTACGTTGTTTCACACCACTATAGACGATCTACGAGTTGCAGGAGGGATTGTGATTGGGCTGCTAGGGATTAAGATGGCGTTGGGCCAATCTGTAACGGATATTTCGAAAATAAAAAATAGTGGATCTAAAGCGATTGCTGCAATTATCGGAACTCCTCTTTTGACTGGTCCTGCCACCATTACTGCAATTATCGTAACCACGCAAGATTTTGGTACGGCTGTGACCGGGATTGCTATCTTTTTGGTGCTTGCCTTTACGTCCTTTATCTTTTACTTTTCAAATTTTTTCAAGAAAATTATGGGTCAAACCACACTTCAAATTATTTCCACCGTCCTTGGATTGGTCACTTTGTCTTGGGCAGTTCAATTTATCAAAGCAGGATTAGGATTTTGATTGCTCGAAGTGGGTTCCATACCCCGATGCTCTGCTCCGTTGGGATTTTTTATTTCTTTTTCTTATGGAGTTCTTTTTTTATGATTTCTACATCTCTAAAAATGGTGTCTAATTTCTTTGAGAGTTTCTTGTAGGTTACGACACGATGGATGAACATTGCTATGTACATCCCGAAGAATCCTCCTACTAGAATTCTTACGGTTCCGACAAGTTGATCCACTACTGCTATCCAGGGGCCTATGACTGGTGTTGCTGCGGATATATCTGGCATGGTTACTTATAGGGGAGGGGGTATATAAATTTGCGTGTTGATTGTGGCAAACGAAAGAATCTGATCTTGGGAATATTTCCAAAAGATTTATATAGTTGATTTCCGATTAAGACTGTATTGCAAAAAGAAGGTGATACCATGTTTACATCCAAAAAAGGTTACTTACAACATCCATTCATGATTGCATTGGTTATTGGAATTTTAGGTACGCTGATTTTTGTGTTTTTAATGAACAAAGGCATGATCCCAGGAGTTAATTTCAAATTTTGTTAAAAGAAGGTGATACTATGTTTACATCCAAAAAAGGTTACTTACACCACCCATTCATGATTGCATTGGTTATTGGAATTTTAGGTGCACTGGTTTTAGTGTTTTTGTTGAACAAAGGCATGATTCCAGGAGTTAACTTTAAATTCTGTTAACTTTTTTCTTTTTATTATGAATTCGGTAGCTGCATATGATGCGTATTCTCCCCTGTTATATGATTTGTTTCATAAGAAGATTCTTTTGCGTAGACGTGCTATGTCTCAGCTCTCTTTGAAGAAAGCAGATTCGGTTCTTGATGTTGGTTGTGGAACTGGATTGATGTTTAGTCGTTTGATGGGTTCTATAGGTACTCGAGGGAAGCTTACTGCGGTTGATGCATCTTCAACCATGATTGGGGCTGCCCGGGAAAAGGTTGTTTTAGAAAAGTGGAAGAATGTTGTTTTGATTAATGGTGATTCTGCTGCGCTTTCTTTCAAGGGAGAGCCTTTTGATGCTGCGCTCTCGTTTTTGAGTTTGTCGTGTTTAGATGATCATATGTCTACTATTACCACGGTGATGGATTCTCTTAAACCTGGCGGTCGGTTTGTGATTGTAGATGGGAAGCCCTTTTCGATATCCTTATTGAATGCGTTGATGCCGTTACTTCGTTCATCTGCTTCTTGGGATGCTACAAAAGATTTGATGGGGGATATACGAAAGAAATATGGTTCTAACATCGCGTATGAGAAAACGTATTCGTTAGGTTCTGATTTTATTATGGTGTTAAAGAAATAATTTACTGGATTTCTACAGGTGTTCCAATTGCTTGTCCAGGCATACCGGTTTCAAATAATACTCTGATTGCTCCTTTTGTACCGTGAGCGGATCTTACTTTACCCTTGATTTCTTTTCCACCAGGGCTTTTCCAGGTAACTGTTTTTTCAACCATTTTTGAGGCTTCTTCTTTGCCGTTCAACTCTTCCGGATAGATAATCATCTGGTTCATTGTTACGGTGCGTCTGCCACGCTTGAAATTCTTAATAACTCCTTTCATAAGGGTATGGATTTGAGTTCCCTTTAAAAATGTTGCTACCCTATGTATGTGTATAGCATAGTCACTAGCGTTCGTAGGCTGCTAAAGCAACCATCTTCGAAATTCCTGAGATTATTCCTTGAATGTGCTGCGTCCCCGGAGGGGGCGACCCCTCGCAACGCACCTGCTTGTGAAAGGTTAAAGAATTTCGACATTAGGATGCTATGCACATACTACTCCATTTAGAGTAGAAAAAATAAAATTACGGGCAATAGCAAACACCCCATTGCCATGGATCTTTTTACTTGTAAGAGTGGTGGGAGGATTCCGATGGCGGTTGCTGTTGCTAGGATGAGTAAACCTACATATCCCGAGAAATAAATGGTCATTGTGGTGATGAGTACTATCATGGTGATGCAGAGCATCTGATAGTTTACTTTTGCAATTGCTTTTGATGCGATTTTTGCTAGCTTGAGTGTGAGCATGGCTGCGATGCAGCCGGTGATGACTGCGGATAAGGTGAATAACAGAAATTGTTGGAAGGTGATGCTTTCCATTAGTTGTAGTACCGCGACGATAGCACCATTTCTTGCTTTTTGTAAGGTGAATAAGGTAACTAAAGAGAAGGTGAAGTTTACGGTGTTGATTCCTCCGATGAGGACCATGAAACCGTTTACTGACAGATTTCTTGCAACTTGCATTGCTATAACTGCGGCTTGGGCTGAACCTAGTCCAGGCATCATTCCGGTAAGACTGCCAGAAGCGACTGCAGCTACGATTGCTAGGGTGGTGTCGGATTTTTTTAAAACGATGGATTCGGTGATGTATTGTTTCGGGATGGTGGTTTTCTCGTTTAAGGATACTAGGAGTGTGCTTACTCCAAATAATCCGGAGAGCATGGGAAAGAGGGGTTGGTTGAGATTGGGATAGGAGAGTACAAAAATTCCTAGGACTCCAGAGATTGCGAAGACGAAAGTTGCCCAAACTTTTGCGTTAAGAGATGATTCATTGAGAATCATGAAGATGACTACCGCTGCAAGAATGTGCCCGATGTAGGGATTGATGATATCGAAGAGTTTTGGTACGACTGGGATCATAATCGGTATGATGACTGCAGTAGTCAATAACGCTAGAAAGCTACCGATGACGGTTAGTTTTACAGCTTCATAGCCCTTACCTTCTAAGAGCATTCTGTGACCTGGTAATACGCCAAGCGCCATGTCCGGATCGGGTGCTCCGAGGAAAATTGAGGGTATGGAATCGACGAAAGTATGGGTTACCGCCATTGCGATGATGAAGACGGCTAGGGTTGTAGGTGTTGTGACTTGGAGTAGGGTTGCCGACAGACTGATGAGCATGACGGAAAGAAGATTAACATGGATTCCTGGGATTAAACCTGTTATCGTTCCGGCTAGAATTCCGATCCCTATTGCTAGCAGATATTCGATCATCGTAAAACTCGAATTCTGTTGGCGATGACTTGTTCTTTATCCTGATACTCAGAAACTTCGCCGATGATTTCTACAGTATCTCCCTCTTTGATGTCGAGGTCTTGATTGTTGTTCTTGAATCTGATGACGGAAAGATATTCTTGCTGGGAAATGGTGAATGTTGTTAGCTTGTCTAATTCTTGCACATTCGAGATGCGGCCCATGAGTTTGATGTCGTTTCCTACATCTTCACCTTCAATTTGAGCTAGATTGATCTCTTCGAATTCGGTGGTGAGTGAGAGTCCAATAAGTGCAACTATCCCTACTAGGGCTACTATGAGTGCTACCTTAAGAATGGTTTTCTCTTTCATGCATTCAACCAAACCTTTAAAAGTAAAATATGCATTTCCGATGGTATGGCGAAGCTGGAATTTAAATCTACTGCCGATATTAAGATATCTGGTAAACTTATTGACCAGGTTATCGGACAGGAGGATGCTGCTGAAGTTATTACGAAGGCTGCTGGACAGCGACGTCACGTTCTGCTTATTGGGAGTCCTGGTACGGGAAAAAGTATGTTAGGTAAGGCGCTTGCGGAATTGCTACCCAAAGAAAAATTACTCGATACGTTATCCTTTCCAAATCCTAATGATGAAAATGCTCCTTTGATACGAACGGTTCCTGTTGGGCAGGGTAGAGAGATTGTTGCTCGAGCAAAAATCCAGAGTATGGGCATGCTTAAAAATCCTCAAATTATTATTATGTTAGTATTAGGTTTTCTTTCAACCTTTGTTGTTCCGTTTTGGGTGCGTAACAAATACCAATCGGACATTATGTTTGCTGCCTTCTTTTTGGGCGGCATGTTAATACTTGCAATGGTTGCCTTTTCGATGAGTGTTGGTCGGAGAATGGCTCCCCAGCAGTCTCAGATACCTCGTTTAATTGTTGATAATTTTGGTCGTAAGCAGGCTCAGTTTAATGATGCAACCGGTACTCATGCTGGAGCTTTACTAGGCGATGTACTTCACGATCCGTTTCAATCGGGCGGCTTAGGAACTCCTGCTCACGATAGAGTTGTTGCAGGCATGATTCATAAATCTCATCTAGGTGTTTTGTTTATTGATGAAATTGCGACGTTGCAGCAGCACACACAACAGGAATTGCTGTCTGCATTACAGGAGAGAAAGTTTGCGATTACTGGACAATCCGAAAGAAGTGCTGGTGCTATGGTTCGAACTGAGGCAGTTCCGTGTGATTTTGTTTTGATCGCTGCAGGTAATTTAGATACGGTGAAGAATATGCATCCTGCTTTACGTAGTCGTATTCGTGGATTTGGATATGAAGTATACATGAATGATACGATGAAGGATACTGAAGATAATAGAAATAAATTTGCTAAATTTGTTGCTCAGGAGGTTGCTCTTGATGGAAAGATTCCTCACTTTTCTAGAGCTGCTGTTGAAGAGATTACTGAGGAGGGTAGAAGACGAGCGAATAGGAAAGGGCATTTAACGTTACGTTTACGGGACTTGGGCGGATTGATTCGAGCTTCTGGCGATATTGCTTCAAGTGCTAAGGCTAAGCTTGTTGAAAAGGAGCACATAGAAAAAGCTAAAAAAATTGCTCGTCCTTTAGAGAAGCAGCTTGCAGATAAGTACATTGATAGGAAGCGAGAATATGAAATTATTGTTACGACTGGAGAAAAGGTGGGTAGAGTTAATGGTTTAGCAGTTATTGGTGGGGAGGATAGCTTCTCTGGAATTATTTTAGCTATTGAAAGTCAGGTTACTCTTGGTGGAGAGGGCAAGGATATTGTTGCTACCGGAAAATTGGGCGAGATTGCAAAGGAAGCTATTCAAAATGTTTCTGCTATTGTTAAGAATTATTTTGGTGAAGATTTAAAGAAGAAATATGATGTGTATGTTCAGTTCTTGCAGACGTATGAGGGTGTGGAAGGGGACTCTGCATCGATTGCGGTTGCTACTTCTGTAATTTCTGCTTTCAAGAATATCCCTATTAAGCAGGACCTTGCGATGACTGGAAGTTTATCGGTTAGGGGAGAGGTGTTGCCAGTGGGTGGTGTTTCATCGAAGGTAGAGGCTGCTATTGAGGCAGGTATTAAAACCGTTATTGTTCCTGCATCTAATGTTAAAGATATTGTTATTGATGCTGCTAAAATGAAAAAGATTAAGTTAGTTGCAGTTTCTCATATTAAGGATGTGTTGAAGGAAGCTCTTGTTTGGAAGGGTAAGGAAAGTGTTTTGAATAAGATTAATGGTTTATGATTTCCAACTGACTTCTATATCATCTGTTCTTTCTCTCGGTCTGATATCTTGCTTGTAGGTTTTGGTTGCTTGTTTTTGTTGTAGGATGCCTTGCCATGCTATCATTAATCCGTTATCGGTTAAGAATTGATTTTCGGGTACGTAGGATTTTGCCTTTCGTTCTTTGCACATGATGTCGCACATTTCTTGTAGTCGTTCGTTGCAGGCGACTCCCCCTCCTAGTAGCAGTTCTCTCTTTGCGGTGTGTGCCATTGCTCTTTCGGATGCTTCAACGAGCATTGCGAAGACGGTTTCTTGGATAGAAAATGCTAGGTCCTCTTTTTTGAAACCGTTTTTAAGTTTCTGTTGGATGTTTGTTTGTATTCCTCCAAAACTTACATCCATCCCTTTGATGATGTATGGTAATTCAATGTACTTTTTGCTTTTCTTTGCAAGTGCTGCTATTTTTGGTCCGCCGGGAAATCCGAATCCCATATTTCTTGCTACACGGTCTAAGAAATTTCCAATGCCGTTGTCTAGGGTTTCGCCAAAGACTCTGTATTTTTTATTATCATAAGCTATGATTTGCGTATTAGCGCCGGAGGCATATAATAAAACGGGATCTTTTGCTTTTGTTAATAATTTTCCAATCTCTAGATGAGCGATGCAGTGGTTGACTCCCACTAACGGTAGCTTTAATCTTTTTGCTAGGTCTCTTGCGTGTTCCTTTCCGACAACTAGGCAGGGTGATAGGCCTGGGCCTTGAGAAAAGCTGATTAAGTTAATGTCTTGCTCTTTGATGTTTGCTTGTTGGATTGCTTGTTGGATAATACTTTCTGCGACTTCTTCGTGATGATCTCTTGCTAGTGAGGGATGGATTCCGCCTTCTTTGGTGGTGTAGGCTGATTTAACATTTGCTAGAATTTTTCCTTTTTCTGTAATGATGCCTACTCCGAAGGTGTGGGCTGTAGATTCTATTCCTAGACAGATCATATCTAGATTAAATTTGCTGTTATTAAAAAGGTATTGTTCTATAGCTCTCGCTATTACCTAATTAATAATTTTTTTGAAAATCAATTAGTAGTATAGCTCTCGCTACATTAATAATTTTTTTTGAAAATCAATTAGTAGTATAGCTCTCGCTATTACCTAATTAATAATTTTTTTAGAATTTTTACTTATTATAGCTATCACTAAGACAACTAAAAAATAAAAAAAAAGACCATGCACAAGGAAAAGTTACGAACGTTTGGTGAGTGCGGGCTGAATACCTCGTTACCTTGGTACTTACACCCCACTTCCATCAAACCCATCTTCTATGGGAGTTCTATGAAGTCTCTTTTCAAGGACGGCTTCGTGCTTAGATGCTTTCAGCACTTATCCGTATAGAGCGTAGCTGCCCGGCCTGCCCTGTTGGACAACCGGTCGACCATTGGCTCCGAGCCCTCGTTCCTCTCGTACTAGAGGGCCCTTCCCTTCAGACTTCGCACATCTCCAGTAGATATTAAACCAACTGCCTCACAGCGTTGTGAACCCAGCTCACGATCCCTTTTAATTGGTGAACACCCACACCCTTGGGCGCTTCTGCACGCCCAGGATAGGAAGAGCCGACATCGATGTAGCAAGCCTCGCCGTCGATATGAGCTCTCAGGCGAGACAACTCTGTTATCCCCGGAGTAACTTTTTGGTCATCTCAAACTCCCATTAAGAGAGTATTGAGGTTCGCTAGGCCTGCGTTTCCGCTCTGGATACTATCTTATTAAGAATCCAGTCAGGCTGGCTTTTACCCTTGTATTCTACACGAGATTCCTGACCTCGTTGAGCCAACCATTGGACCCTGTCGATATCTTTTCGACAGGGTGCCACCCCAGCCAAACTGTCCAGCTACCGATGTCCCTCTTGCGAGGTAAGCGGTGTCAATTATGAAGAGTGGTGTTACACATTTTGTCTAACTTCAATCCGGAAACCGAAGTATAACGACTCCCACCTACACTATGCAACATAATTAACACTACAACGATAACCTACAGTAAAGTTTCACGGGGTCTTCACGTCCCACTGGAGATCTATGGCCTTCACACCATAATAGAGAGTTCGGAGAGACATAACTGGGGACAATGGGGATCTCGTTACGCCATTCATGCAGGCCGTCAATTAAACGGCAAGGCATTTCGCTACCTTAAGAGAGTTATAGTTACCCCCGCCGTTTACCTGCTCTTAGCTCCGTTGTACCGGAGTTTAAAGTACAGGCACTGGGCAGACGTCACCTTCTATACACACCCTTGCGGGCTCGCAGAAAGCTACGTTTTTGCTAAACAGTCGGATCCCCTTAGTCACTGTGCCCTGCAATCGCCAGACTAGCTGACCAAAGCAGGGATCCCTTATACCAAAGATACGGGACTAATCTGTCGAATTCCCTCAGTCATATTACCTCTTCACACCTGAGCCTTCTAAGCTAGAGACACCTGTTCTGGTTCTTTGTAAAGATACCTACGATTTTTGTGCAATACCTTTTCAAGGACTGTTGAAACGAGCCGAACGCATTGCGCTATTCTCCACTTTCATCTGCTTCTCGTCATAACGACACTCCACAGACGTATACGGATTAACATCCATAAATAGATGCCGGCTTCTTCATCAGCGTCAGTCTTGCACCTTGCGTTGCCGCACATACGTAGGCAGTAACGGAATATTAACCGTTTTCCCTTTCCCATTACTCGAGTTACGAGCTAGGTTAGGACTTACTAACCCTTGAATGATCGACATTGTCAAGGAACCATTGCTCTTTCGGTGGCAATTATTCTCAAATTGCTATGTTCCTACTACCACCAGGATTCTTTTTCCCACGCGGTCCATATGCCTTCTCAAGCATACTTCTGCCCACGCGGAATACCTACCTACCACATCTTGCGACGTCTACAGTATCGGTAAACAACTTAACCCCGTCCACTTTAGGGGCAAATAACCTTGACAAGTAAGCTGTTACGCACTTTTTAAAGGATGGCTGCTTCTAAGCCAACCTCCTCGCTGTCTCTGGTTACTCACACCCTTCACCCTTTAGTACTGAGTTGTTATTTTGGGACCTTAACTGAAGTCTGGGTTGTTCCCCTCTTGGTACTCAAGCTTACCCCGAGCACCCGTTTCCCACGGTCTACAAGGCTACACCATTTAGAGTTGGACAGTGAACCGAACCGTTTCCAGTCCTAAATCCTCAATCCGTATCTTTACCAGTGCAGCTCTCTCGCGTGAGACTTGACTACGGTCAATTTTGGTAGGAACCAGCTATCGCCGGGCTCGATTGGCTTTTTACCCCTAGCCAGAGGTTAGGCAAGCACTTGCTCGTAGCAATGTTGCAGACCTCCACGACGTATTACCGCCGCTTCATCTTACCCCCGGCTAGATCGCCCGGCTTCGGGTCTGAACCATGTGACTCCAGGCACTTTCATACCTCGCCCCTCGTATACTGCGGGCTTATTGCTTTCGCTTCGGATACCTTTTCTTTATCCTTGCCACATAATTCAACTTCCTGGCACGTTATTCAAAACGTACGATAGAACACCTTGATGCCCTATCAATCTATACCTATTAGGTTTCAGGCTCTTTTCACATCCTGTCAAGGATTCTTTTCAACATTCCATCACTGTACTACTTTGCTATCGATCTTGCATTGTATTTAAGGTTAGAAGTTAATGTCTCCCATATTCCTGCGTCATTTCCAAGACACAGTACTCTTGGACTCTCCAAAAACGTTCTCAGTTACTCGTACGTGACTATCACACTTTTTAGTGGTGCTTTCCAGCACACTTCCGATTCCCAAGGGACATTAAAAGGAGGCCACACCACATCTCCTTTGGCTTTCACCAAAGGATTCAGTTTGCCTTATACTGATTTCACTCGCTGTTACTGACAGTATCTCTATTGATTTCTTTTCCTGCAGGTACTAAGATGTTTCAATTCCCTGCGTTACTCATCCTTACAGATTTAATGCTGAAGTCGCATTCGGGAATCTCCGGTTCAATGGCTACATGCGCCTCGCCGAAGCATTTCGCAGCTTGTCGCGCCCTTCTTCATCATTGCAAGTCTAGTCATCCACCTAATAGGGTCTCTGATCTCCTGTGCATGGTCTCATAAACATAAATTTTGCAAGATACGTCTCGCCATTTCACACCCCTAATCGGTTATAGGGGGGCGCTCATCTTTGAGAGGATGAATGTGATTTGTGATGTTTGGTGAATGCTTTTTTTGAGCATTTGTGATTGGGTCTTCCTGTCCATTTTTCGTGAATGAAAAATGGACCCGTCGGGAATTTCCCCCCTGGTTGCTGATGCAGCCAGTCGTTTTGAACCCGAGGCCTCCTCCTTGCAAGGGAGGCGCTCTTCTGCTGAGCTACGGGCCCATATGAAAGGGAGGTTATTTGACTCCAAAATGTTTGTTTTTTCTAGATAAAAAAGAAAAAAAGGAGGTGATCCAGCCGCAGGTTCCCCTACGGCTACCTTGTGACGACTTAACCCTCCTCGCAAAGCCTAGATTCGAACTCATTACAAATGAGGCCTCATCTAGACCCTACTCAGGTGGTTTGACGGGCGGTGTGTGCAAGGAGCAGGGACATATTCACCAGACGATGTTGACGTCTGATTACTAGGGATTCCAACGTCATGTGGGCGACTTACAGCCCACAATCTGAACTGAGATAACGTTTCGAGGATTAGCTTTCCCTTTCGGGGTCGCAGCCCATTGTCGTTACCATTGTTGCGCGCGTGTAGCCCAGAGGATTCGGAGCATACAGACCTACCGTAGCCTGAACCTTCCTCTCCCTTTCGAGAGCAGTTCCCACAATGTGCTCAATCGCATCGCTGCTCGTTAGCAACTGTAGGTACAGGTCTCGCTCGTTGCCTGACTTAACAGGACACCTCACGGCACGAGCTGACGACGGCCATGCACTACCTCTCGGCTCGTCAGGTAAGCCCTTCAGACTGACCTTCATCCTGCCGTCGCCTCTGGTGAGTTTTTCTGCGTTGAGTTAGATTAAACCGCACGCCGCACCCCTTGTAGTGCTCCCCCGCCAATTCCTTTAAGTTTCAGCCTTGCGACCGTACTTCCCAGGTGGTCAGTTTAACGTCTTCACTACGACACTGCACATCCACGGAGAATGTGCAACACCTAACTGACAGCGTTTACGGCTAAGACTACTCGGGTATCTAATCCGGATTGCTCCCTTAGCTTTAGTCCCTGACCGTCGGATCCGTTCTCGTCAGGCGCCTTCGCCACAGGTGGTCCTCTGAGGATTAAAGCATTTTACCGCTCCCCTCAGAATACCCCTGACGCCTCCCGGTCCCTAGTTAGATAGTATCCTCTGCACGTGATCAAGTTAAGCCTGATCATTTCACAAAGGACTTTGCTAACCGGCTACGGACGCTTTAGACCCAATAAACATGGTTCCCACTCGGGGCGCTGGTGTTACCGCGGCGGCTGGCACCAGTCTTGCCCACCCCTTATTCACTAAGCTATTTACACTTAGTAAAAGCCTACACAATGTGTAAGCACGGAGGATTCCCTTATCACACTTGCGTGCATTGTAAAGTTTTCGCGCCTGCTGCACCCCGTAGGGCTAGGGCCAGTATCTCAGTGCCCTTCTCGGGGCTACCCCTCTCAGGGCCCCTACCGATCTTTGGCTTGGTGGGCCATTACCCCACCAACAACCTAATCGGCCGCCAGCTCATCCTTAGACCTTGCGTTTCAGAGAAACATCGTTACAGAAGTATTCTCGTATTCAGTATTACACACAGTTTCCCGTGATTATGCTGAGTCTAAGGGCAGATTACCGACGTGTTACTGAGCGTTATGCCTCTCTTGCGAGAAAAACTTGCATGGCTTAGTCGAATCCTCCTAGCAGCAACCTCCCGCAGGATCAACGGGATTTGTTATTATTACGGTCGCATGTTTGTTTAGAAACTGTTCGTCACAATTTTCTGTTTACTTAAATTCATTTTTGGAGTCAAATAACCAACTATACTTGAATCTACTCAAGTACAAATGTAAATGCACCCTATACGCGGTGCCGAAATTTGTACCCGGCTATATAGAATTTGGAGGCGATTGAACTGTTTTGGAATTAGAAGTTGTTTATAAAGCTTTCGACATTAGGAGGGGTTGGTTTTTTCTGATTTTTGGGGTTTTAGTATGTGCATAGCATAGTCACTAGCGTTCGTAGGCTGCTAAAGCAACCATCTTCGAAATTCTCGAAA
>JAQBWB010000018.1 GCA_027623355.1 Nanobdellota archaeon
TCTTAATATCCTAGAAGCAAGATTTCGAAGCTGGTAATCCGAACGAAGTGAGACTTTCTACTGAGCCCTAGAAGACACTATTTAAACGCATTAACAATCTTTCCAAGAAATCCTTCATACTGATTTTGAGTATCTTGCACCGAAACCTCCTGTGCAATCCGCTCGTTACAACTCTCAATTCTAAAATTCACATCAAGAATCTGCTCATTAATATGCTTGATATCAATCTTCAACAACCGCTTATTCGTAACTAACATTAATTTATCGTCCTTAGCACCAATAAAAATAGTATCAAACTTACTAGGCATTGTAGAGTGCTTAAACACCTTCTTCAAGAAAGGTCTCCAATCCCGAGAGGCATCAAGCTGCACAGCATGTAATCGAAACACCAATCCAATAGTGCGATAATTTGAAACGAAGTGCTGAGCCATCTGCTCAGTAAAAGAAAACTCCTCAGCTAAAAACTTCTTATCAGTATCATGTAACATCCGATTGAAAACGTACATAGAATAGACATCAGTCTTTTTCAAAGCTACACTTTTAATTGTCGATATATAATCAATCATACTCCCACAAGAAGATTATGACAAAAGAAGTATATAAAGGTTGCGATTTAAATTTCCTTGTCCTATATGACATTCGCTTTACACTTTCCAAAATACACTTCCGCAGGAGTATCATAACCAAGAGATTGATGTAATCTCTCGTCATTGTGGTACTGCATCCAGCTCATACAGTCTTTGACCTTAGGATGGTTCATCCAAGGGAATTCGATCTTGTACGATCCAAACATCCGCTCAATCTTGCCGTTGCTTTGAGGTTGATATGAACGGTGTAAGAAAACTAACATTTAGCCATCAGGATCAGAACATTCCTCTGCCTAACTCATATGCATATCGAATTGAAAAGATTGTGAATGAGCATACCAAAAAAGGAAGTACCTTAGATGAGTACAAGTCAAGAGTTGCCGCAGAGTTCTTAGCAAAAGATATAAGTGCAAATGTTCAACAAGCAGAGTACATTGTTAGAGAGACACAAAAAGAAGATAATATCAGGGTTTACAGGGAACAAGGGGTAGAACCAGAGGTACATTTTGAATTGTTCTACCTAGCAAGTCAATCGCTGAATTACGCGGAGAAAGGAATCGAAGTATATAAGCAAGTAATGCCTCAGACCGGAATCAAAGTAGGGTGTGGTGCCCTCGAGGCTGCACTTAACCTGGTAGGCTCAGGGCAAGATCTATCAATAGTAAAGATAACGATTGGAGATCCCTCGGGATATGAAGAGAGAATTAGTTGCCTAAGAGGGAAAATTGTACTCAACGGTGGAGAAAAATTTGCTGATGAAAGGAAGAAAAGACTCAATCAAGATCTCAAAAAAGCAATAGAAGAAGAAAAATATGAGCAAGCAACAATCCTAAAAGAACCTCAGGCAAGATACAACTTTAGAAGTTAACGTTTCTTCTTCAACCAACGCTCTCGACTTCTCCACTCGGCGTTAAACATCCTATTCACAATAAAGCTCAGCGGAATTAGTTTAGTCATAAAGACCACTAAACCAAAAAAGATCCCATACACAGAAATGAGCTTACCACGAGAAGCATCACGAAACGCTTTTCTAACAACAGCCGAAGCCGAAGCCATCGGACCAGAAACAGCATTTCGACCTTCTGAAAAAACATCAAAAAACTCAGTCTTCACAGGACCCGGACATACAGCAGTAACCGAAATCCCTCTCTTTCGTAACGAGGGAGCCAATGCATAAGAAAAATTAACCACAAAAGCCTTTGTAGCAGAATACACAGAAGAAAACGGCAACGGAACGAAACCTGCAGAGGACGCAACCTGTATCACCACTCCGCCAGATGAAATAAAAGGAAGACATGAGTGCGTCAGTCGCACCAATGCAGAAATATTAACATCAATCATTCCCTGATTATCTTTAAGTGATAATTCCGAAAACAAACCATGCTTACCAAAACCGGCATTATTAATCAACACCTTAACATCAGGCTTCTCCTTAGCTAATGTAGATTCTATAGTAGCAAGACCAGAAGAAGTTGATAAATCCGCCTCAATCACAACTCCATTCCCAATCTCCTTTGCAAGCTTCTCTAATCTATCCTTACGCCGAGCAACCAACCAAATCCTATCAACAGAATAAAAAGAAGAAAGTGTTCTAGCAAACTCAGCACCTAAACCAGAACTAGCTCCTGTAACTATTGCTATCTTCATGCTAACCGTAAATCCTTACAAGGGCCCTGTATGTCTCCCGTAAGATAATGTTATAGATAATATAAACCGGAATAGCAAAAATCATGCCCATAATGCCCAGTACCTGTGATCCCACAACCACCAGAAAAATACCCACCAACGGTTCCATCCTAACCTTACCCGAAATCATAAAAGGAATGAGATAAAGACTGTCAACCAACTGCGCAACAACAATAGTAATCAACACCCATACTGCAATAATCGGATGTTGCAGCAATCCAATAATCACTGCAGGAATAGCTCCAATGATAGGTCCAAGGAAAGGAATAATGTTCAAAAATCCGGCCAATGCCCCTAGCAACAACCAGCCCTTAAGACCAAAAAGAAAAAATCCAGTGCAACAAATTACCCCAATAACAAAGCTCTCTAACAATTTAGCTGAAAAGAAATCAGAAAGATCATTTGCAACTTTCGAAAGTGCAACATGAACACTTTTCCTAAATTTAGCTGGCGCAAGTTCATAAAGTCTATCCCGAATAGCATCTCCTCTCTTCGTGAACATATACACCATCAATGGAATAATCAACACTCCCTGAAACAGAAAAGCAGTCAAACCCGATAAAAATCCAGAAAGTAACGAAAACATCAATGCGCCGGCCTGTTTAAAGATAGATTCAAAATCAATAAGACTAGCTAACGATTCAGGAATCGCATCCTTAGCGCCAAGATACGCCTTTGCAATAACCTGATCATTACTTGCCTTTCCAAAAACATCAGTTAACTGGTTCACACTACTAGAGAGCAACCATAAAATCAACAAAGACCAAAAAATAACCATACTCCAAGAATAAACAGTAGCTTTCCAACCCGTTAAGTGCAATTTCTTCTTGCCCTGTGCATGCGTATGTGCAAGTTTATATCGCACAGCAATAATGAGGAATCCCAATACAACCACGACAAAAGTAGTTTTCAAATAAAACAACAAAGAAAAGATTGCAGTAAGAAAAAAAAAGACAATACTAACACCCTTCCAAACCCCGTTCTCAGTGCTTAAAGCCATTACAACAGATAAAATCCAGTCATTTATAAACATACTGAAAAAAAGCGCCAGGCGACTTCCTGGCAATCCCCGCTGCCGGATTTGAACCAGCAATCCCTCGGTACCAGCTGACATACCTTCATCCATTGTCGAACGACGTTGTCGGTATGTGAATTAATCTACAGCCAAGTGCTCTAGCCGTTGAGCCAAGCGGGGTTAACATGAAAGAGTATCAGCCTCTTTTTAAATCTTGTCAATACATTCGAACATCACATTTATATACTCAACTACAAGAATTCCCCAAAATATGGAATACGAAGAAACAATAAACTATCTCAAAAGTCTAGGTGCGGTAGCCCATAGAAAGACATTCCACCTAAGACTAGACAATGTAAGAAAATTCATGGATAAGCTAGGAAATCCAGAACAAAAACTCTCTATCATTCACGTAGCAGGAACCAATGGGAAAGGTAGCGTCTGTTCAATGCTCACCTCCATCCTCCTAGAGGCAGGCTATACGGTGGGCACCAATAACTCACCCCACATCTGGGATTTTACCGAAAGATTTCTCATCAATGGCAAAAAGATGCAAAAGCGTACTCTAATAAAACTCGTTTCCGAAATAAAAAAGCACATAACAAAAGAATCATTTTTCGAAGTAACAACAGCACTAGCAATATACTATTTCGCAAAAAGAAAAGTTGACTTTGTAGTATTAGAAACAGGATTAGGCGGAAGGCTAGACGCAACAAATATTGTAAATCCTGTAGCAACCGTAATCACCAGCATCGCAAAAGAGCACACTGCATTTCTCGGAAATACGATAGCAAAAATTGCTAGGGAAAAAGCGGGGATCATCAAGCAAGAAATTCCAATCATTACTGGAACAAAAGGAGTAGCACTAAAAACAATTAAAAAAATAGCATCTCAACACGCAGCACCATGTTACGAGGTAACCCCTCCAAAAAAAGTAAGAAATCTCAAGCTCAGAGGATCCCATCAGCAACACAATGCAGCAATCGCAGCAAAAGTGATTACAGTTCTAAATCAAAGAAACATCACCCAGATAAATAAAGCTGACCTAGAACAAGGATTACAAAAAGCATCCTTCGTAGGGAGAATGCAATTTCTTGAGCAAAATCTGCTTCTAGATGGAGCCCACAACGCCCATGCCATGAGTGTGCTAGCACATGAGCTAAAAAAAGCAAAAAAAGAATACAAAAACATTATCCTAGTAATGGGCATCCTCAAAGACAAAGACGTAGAAAAAATGTGCAAAATCATTAATCCCCTAATATCTCAAGCTATCCTCACAAAACCCAATATCGATAGAGCAAAACACCCTCGCTCATATGCAAGATTCATTAAAAAGCAAAAAACAATCATCCTTGACGTCAAAGAAGCCGTAAAAGAAGCAAAACGAAGAGCAACCAAACAAGACCTGATTGTAGTTACTGGATCATTATATGTGTTAGCAGAAGTAAGATAAATATTTCAAAAAAACAGAACTAAACTACTCCTTCATCTCAATTTCAATATTAAGACCTTCTGGAATAGGAACTCTCATAACTAATCGTAAAGCACGCTCATCCAAACCTAAATCAATAACTCTCTTGTGAATTCTTAATTCGTAACGATCCCACGTAGCAGTTCCACCGCCATCAGGACCTTTTCTCGTGGTAACAAGAAGTTTTTTAGTGGGTAAAGGTACAGGACCGCGCATATCAACGCCAGTCTTATCAGAAATATCCTTAATGTAACTACACACATCATTAATCTTCGCAATGTCAGTACTTGCTATTTTGATTCTTGCTTTCTGCATATTCTTTATTTCCGTTATCGCCTATAACTAAATCAATGGGTGTGTCCCATGATAAGCCGTCAGGTCACCATGCCGCCGTAGCTATTGAGTAAGAAAGATTAAACTTTCTTAACTAAATCAATGCACATTCCAGCTGCTACAGTTTGGCCTGAATCTCTAATAGCAAATCTGCTCATTTCTGGAATTTCGCTTTGTTTTTCAATAACTAAAGGCTGTATAGGTTTGATTCTAATGATAGCTGCATCTCCGTTCTTGATAAAGTCTGGGTTCTCTTCCAAAACTTCTCCAGAAGCAGGGTTCAACTTCTTTTCGATTGCCATAATCTGACAAGCAACCTGTGCAGTGTGGATGTGAAATACAGGTGTGTATCCTACCGTCATAACACTTGGATGATTTAAAACAACAATCTGTGCAGTGAATTCAGTTGCTACAGAAGGAGGGTTGTCTGCATGTCCTAGAACATCTCCACGAGCAATATCCTTCTTTTCAACACCACGTACGTTGAAACCAATATTGTCACCAGGTTCAGCCTTCTGGAGCTGTTCGTGATGCATTTCTATAGTCTTACATTCTCCAGTAATTCCCTTTCCTTCTCGTCCGGGCATAAAGGTAACCTTGTCCCCAAGCTTCATAACTCCTGTTTCAACTCTTCCAACAGGAACTACTCCGATACCAGTAATGCTATAAACATCCTGGATAGGTAATCTTAGAGGTTTATCGGTGGGTTTATCAGGTGCATTAAGTACATTAATCTGATCAACTAGAGTGTGTCCAGTGTACCAAGCCATTTTATCTGACTTTTTAACAATATTATCGCCGTGTAGTGATGCAACGGGGATAAAAGGTATTTGGTCAGGTTTGTATCCAACGGTTTTCAATAATTCAGAAACCTGTTGTTTAACTTCATTAAATCGAGCTTCACCATATTCTGCCATGTCCATCTTGTTCACAGCAACGATAAGCTGATTTACACCAAGTGTTCTACACAAGAAAACGTGTTCCTTTGTCTGTGCCTGAACACCATCTGAGGGGTTAGCACTTACAACAAGTACTCCTGCATCTGCCTGTGATGCTCCAGTAATCATGTTTTTAATAAAGTCCTTGTGCCCAGGTGCATCAATAACGGTAAAGTAATATTTGTCAGTTTCGAACTTCTTGTGAGAAAGATCAATAGTTACTCCTCTTTCCTGTTCTTCCTTCAAGTTATCCATGACGAAAGCGAATTCGAATCCGCCCTTTCCTAGACTTTCAGCTTTTTCTTTAAGTTTTCTCATAGCCTGTTCATCAACATTGCCAGAATCAAATAAGAGTCTTCCAACTGTAGTAGATTTTCCGTGATCAACGTGACCTACAAATACTAAATTAATGTGCGTTTTGTCTTTTGCCATTTTATCATCACCTTTCTGTTTATGTATCGAGTATAAAATACTACTATGAGAATTTCCTGTTGCTTTATAAAGGTTACTGTTGAATCCAGATGACAAAACTACATAGCTATAATCTATCTCTATCAAATAGTATCCACTACTTACAAAGCCGAAACGTTAATATACTTCAAAACCAAAAAACCTTTATGATCCTTCTCTACGTTGTCTGCAAGAATTTTCAAGAAGCAAAGAAAATAAGCACCCAGCTAGTAACAGAAAAACTAGCTGCCTGCACCAACGCATTTGCAATTGACTCATTCTTCAACAGCAATAACCAACTAACCTCTACAAAAGAAGTAGCTCTCTTAATAAAGTCACAATCCAAGCACCAAAAAGCAATCGAACAAACCATCAAAAAAATACACTCCTATGACATACCCTGTATTCTAAACATTCCCGCAAAAGCAAATGAAGAGTACCACACCTGGATTCATCAACAGACATGAACACAAAAAATCTAAGAGACATTAAACGATTCAAAACCATAGTGGGAATTCTCATTAAAGAAGGGTTTGGCTATTATCTTACTAAGATAACGCCTTCTGCATTGCAACCAAAAGGAGACCTTAAAATACCTCTAAAGCCTGAAGAAAGATTCAGAAGAACATTAGAACAACTAGGGCCTACCTTCATCAAACTCGGACAAATTCTCAGTTTACGCCCCGATCTCATACCTAAACAATTCGTGAGAGAACTTGGAAATCTCCAAGATGACGTTCCCGAATTCCCGTACGAAGAAGCAAAAGAAACGATAGAGAAAGAACTCAAAAAACCAATTAACACCCTCTTCAAAACCTTGAGTAAAAAACCTATAGCTGCAGCCTCCATTTCTCAAGTCTACAAAGCAACCCTACACGACGGAAATACAGTAGCCGTCAAAGTACAACGTCCCGGTATCCAAAAACAGATGAAGACTGATATAGAAATCATGTATGCCATTGCCAAATATGCAGAAAAACACCATAAAAATCTAAGAAGATATCGCCCAGTAGGAATTATAGGGGAATTCGAAGAATGGACACTAAGAGAATTAGATTTTAGAAAAGAGGCTAATAATGCGAGAAGATTCAGAAAGAATGCAAGAACGGTGAAAACACTCATTATCCCTAAGGTATACGGCAAACTCTCAAGCGAGCGCGTATTGACCTTAGAATTCATCGATGGTGTCGAACTCCATCAACTTCGCAAATTGAAAAACAAAAAGAACTACAATCTAAAGAAAATAATAAAAAACGGTTTCGAAATGACACTAAAGCAAGTCTTCGAAGACGGATTCTTTCATGGTGACCCCCATCCAGGAAATATCCTTGTGCTGCCCGGAAACAAAATTGCATTAGTTGATTTTGGCATCGTCGGCTACTTCAGTAAAGCACTAAAAAAGAAAAGCATCGAATTATTCTATGGCATTGTAAGCGATGACATGGATTACATCGTAGACGTCTTTCTCGACATGGGATTAATGGATGAAAAAACTACCAATAAGGAACTCTTCAAGGCGGATGTAAAAAGGGTTGTTGAACCTATACAGAATCAAACCCTCAAGCAAGCTAGAGTAAGTTTAGTGCTTGAAGAAGTCTTAGACATCGCACTCCATCACCACGTTCGTATGCCAGTAGATTTCGTATTATTCGGAAAGACCGTCCTGACCATTGAAGGAGTAGGTTTAGAATTTGTCCCCGACTTCAAACTAGTAGAAACGGCGAGGCCATATGCAGAAAGATTAATAAAGAAAGATTTCAATATGAGCAATATGGCAAAAAACCTCAAGAAAGATGCGTATACCTACAAAAGATTCTTCTCGCAATTACCTGAAAAAATTAATAGTACACTACAAAAAATTCAACAGGGCACCATCAAGGTAGATATTGATGATACCGATGTTAAAAAATTAGGGTCCGACATCAATACTAGCAGCAACCGACTAACCTTTGGAATCATTATTGCAGCTCTGCTAATTACAGGAGCATTAGTAAAAGATATCGGCGGCATCATCTGGGGAGGATTTCCGATTGCATCACTCCTGACGTTCGCGCTAGCACTACTAGTAGCACTAACATTATTACGTTCAATCCTAAGAGAAGGAAAGAATTAAGAAAAAAAGAGGTGACCATCATGGATAAAAAAATAAGAAAAGCACTATGGACTGCTGTTGGAGCTGCTTCCATTGCAAAACAAAGTGTAGAAAAATATGCCAAGCACGCAAACAAAAAAGGTGTGTTAACAAAGAAGGAAGTAATAAAGCTAGTAGCTTCATTTTCTAAACTAGCAAAATCTGAAGCGAACAACTTCAAAAAAATTGTGGAAAAACATATCAAAACACAAACCAAACGTGCTACAAAAGGAGCAAAGAAAGTAGCAAGAAGAGCAAGAGCTACAGGAAGCGCTGTAGTAAAAAAAGCTGTAAAAAAAGCACAGGCTAGGGGTAAGAAATTAGTGGGATCTGCAATCTCCAAAGCAAGAAAAAGCGCAAAGAAGGTTGTGAAGAAAGCATCCTCTAAAGCGAAAAAAGCTCTCAAGAAGATCCGTTAAATGCCACAGGCAGTTGCTCACGTCCTTTTTGCGATTATCCTACTCGATTTGATAAGAGATTACGCGCTCAAGGACCGAAAGAAACTGCCTTTGCATTTCATTTTTATCGGTGGTGTTGCAGGATTATTGCCCGATGCAGATATTCCAGTATATTGGCTCCTAAAAAACGTTCTTGGATTACAAGTAGAGTGGTTCCATCGCACGCTAACACATTCTATCCTATTACCAGTAACCACGCTCATAATAACCCTAGTCCTCCTTCAATTAACCAAAAAGAAAAACTTTCAGCTATTTTTTGCAGTAATCACTTTCGGTTTCGCCACCCACATCCTCCTTGATGGAATCTTAACCGACTATATTCCACTATTCTATCCTTTCTCACAAGCACAATACGGACTCAATCTCCTAAGAAATCTAGGTTGGCCATCACTAGTAGAAGGAATAGACGCAATCATTCTGTTAGTCTGGCTCTGGGATCTAGATAGAAGACATCAATTAAGAGATTATATGTAGCTAACTCCCAAGACCAATTAACGAAACACCACCCATAATCAAAAAGACGCCAATCCACTTCAAAGAATTCATTTTTTCTCCGAGCATCCACATCGACCAAAGTGAAACCCAAACATAAGTAGTAGAAACGAGAGGATACAATAATGAAAGATCTCCTCCCTTCAAAGCAGGAATAAACAACACTGTTCCGATGCCATAAAAAAACAATCCCGTAATCAAATACGGATCAAACAGGCTAGCAAATGAAAATTTCAGCCTAGAAGATGCCTTCTTCAAAAAGATAGGTCCAAACGAACCGCCTAAGGCAGCAAGTAACACTAGCGAAATTGCCCACAGCTCAGTTGCCATGCACAACCTCTGGAGTTTTAGAACCAAAACCTACAAACGCAACACCTAAAACAATCACCATAACTCCAATCCAATGCATAAAGCTAATCGTCTCGTTAAAAATCCATAAAGAAAGCAAGCTAACCCAGACATAAGAGGTAGCGATAGCTGGATACAATAAAGAAACATCTGCACTCCTAAACGCAACAATCATAATTGCAGCTCCAATTCCATATAATGCTAATCCTCCAATAAGAAACCCATTAAACAGTATCCCAGAAAGCGAAAAAGACAATTGTTCAGCACCAAACTTATACAACACCTGAGCAACAGAAGTAAAGAGCGTAGTAACCAACATCAAGAGAATTGCTTTCGTAGTACGTTCCATGATTATTCTTTTAACAAAATCTCAATCATTGCTGCATACGCAGGTCGAGTGATAAAGACTCCGATACTGACTCCTATCATCGTAATAATTGCGAATCCCTTCAGCAATCCTGCACCTGCAAATACTAACGGGAACATAGCAGCAAGTGTTGTCAAATAAGCACCCATGATAATGAAGAACGCACCCTTAATCCTCTGACGCCAGTTAAAGATCTGACTAATCTTTCCATGTAACGTCTCATCTGTAATCAAAATCTGATGGTCTACTCCCGTTCCAATAGCGATAATAATTCCTGCAATCGCAGCCAAGTCAATATTCCACCCAATAAGAGAAGCTACACCCATCAAAATAACAAGTTCCGAAAATGAAGTAATAAGCAAAGGAATAATAACCTGGATTTTTCGATAGCGAATAAAAATACATAAACCCACAACCAAGATTGCTATTAAACCAATAAACAATGCATTATGCAATAATTCCTGCCCTAACAAAGGAGATAACGAATCAACCTTTACAATATCTAATTTGTAGGGTAATGAACCTGTAATCATAATAGTCTGTAATCGTTTCATATTTTGTAATGAAGTAACAGCAGCCTCCTGTTGAGTAACTCCTACACCTGAACCTGAAATTTGTATGCCGGTATCCTTACTTCCCTTCAATTCAGCACCAATCCTCAACCGGTCTACCTCGCGATCATCAAGATACAGAACAATATCCTCGCTCAAATACTGAAAACCATTCTCGGTAATAACCTCAAGGTCCGAAGTAACATCTGCCTGCCGTTGAGCGGCCTCAGGAGTCATCGAAATAGCAAATCTAAATCGACAGACCCATCCCTCGCCCAAATCCTGGCATCCACCACTAGGGTCCAATCCAGAACAGTCTGGACTTCTACAAACGAACGTAATATCCTCACCGCCACTAAAGACAGTCTGACCAGAAACCGTAGCCTCAAACTTACCCTGCTGAGCTAGTAACGTCTTAACCTCTTCCTCAGTAGCGCCAGCAATCTCTACAAGAACAAATTGGCCACCTGATAAATCTCCTGCCTCTCGAATAACTAAATCACTTAATCCATAAACATTCAGTCTCTCCTTCATAACTGCGAGTAAATTATCCATATCATCAGCATTTAGTTTTTTCTCGGGCTGGAGTACAACACGAGTTCCACCCTGCAAATCAAGTCCCTTACGAATGTTAGAAAGTGGAGCATCATAGACTCGCAACCCAATGTCTGCAATTCCTATACTTACATCAATAACCTTTGCAACCTCTCGTGTCTCGTTAAATGTTTTATTAACAGGAACCATCGTCCCGTTCTGATTCTCAAAAATCTCTCGAATAACCTCGACCTGGACAAATTCAGTCTCATTAGTCTCTATCTGCTCGAAGGCTTCCTTAGGAACAACTCGATATAACCCGCGGTCAGTGCGAATCTGCATACTAGTGTTAATCCTTGCAGAACTAACAGCATCCTCAAAATCAGCAACAGAGGTAATATCTTTATTATTAATCGAGGTAATGACTTCGCGCGACATAGGTGGTAAATTAGGTTTAGGACTCTGCATACCTGCTAAGTTCGCAGAAGAATTTGAAAGGATGGTACGAATAGCAACTCCTTCTTGCAACGGATTGGGCCTAATACTAGCAAATGCAAGAAGAAGAAAGATGATTAACACAATCACTCTCAAGTTCTTGAACAGCATACCCATACGCTGTTTCATTGCTTTCTCACCTTACTCTCAAGATACCATCGGAGTATCCCTACATTCTGAATCCAGGTAAAAATAATGTCCACCATCAATCCAATGAATACAATAGTCAGAATTTGAGCTATCGTTTCAGATTGAACAAAAAAGAGTGCAGCAAGAATGGCAGTCATTGTAGTAAGATTCATCATCATACCCGTCTTAAACGCCCCTACTGCCCGCTCAAACAACGTGCCATCTCTACGCTTAACCATTCTTGTAGTCAACAGCATATCTGTATCAACAGAATATCCAATAAGCATCAAGAATGCTGCAATTCCTCCAGCACCCAACTTCATACCCATCAAGTTAACAATAGCCAACGTTACAACAATATCACTAAATGCTGCCAAAATAACAGCAATACTAGGAATAAAACTTCGAAAGTAAATGAATACGATAATGCTCATTAAAATAAAAGCAATAACTAAAGCAGTTAACGTCTCCCTAAAGAAACTAGCTCCAAGTGAAGATCCAATAATTTCGATGCTATACTGATCATCTAACTCCTCATTAATACCCTCCTCGACAGATTCCAAAAATGCCTCAACAACAGCATTATCGGTGCCATCGATATCAGAAGAAATTGCAAGCGACGTAATACCTGCTCCGCGCAACGTGCGAATAGAAATATCATTATCCTCATATTGAGAAGACAACATTCTCTCTAAAGAAAGCGCATCAATCTCAGATTCAGGAGTAACTGTTACCGTAACCCCCCCTTTCAAAGAAACATCTTTCTCAACAAAGGTACCATCTTGGATAATCTTTGCACCTACCAGTATGAGTCCTAGTAATAATAACACAAACGGAATAATGAGTAATTTCTTATAGTTAACATCAAAAAAGTGCAAAATGCTTTTTCCAAAAGGCTTTCGAGGTTCTTTGTGGTGCTTCTGGTGATGAACATGCTTCTCAACAGGTTCCGGATCCTGAGGGTGAACCTCTTTTTTCTCCTCATGAACAGGTTCCTCAACAACTTCCTCTTTGATTTGAGCAGGTTCTTCTTTCTTTTCAACAGGTTCCTCATGAGCCTGCTTGTGATGAACATGTTCCTCACTCTTTTCAACAACTTCCTCTTCAAAATGATTCTCAGAAGATTCCATTTCAACAGATTCAGAATGCTCTTGATTAGAACCTACCTCTTGGGTAATAGAGTAATCAACGTGCTCAGCATCAGACCGATCTGAATGAGAATGTTCTTCTTTAGTATGTTCTTCCATCCATCTCTCCTTTGGTGAAGGAAAAAACCGGCCATTAATAAACTTTTGGGAAACCGCAAAGAGTAAAATCCTACTTCCGCAAAGCAGCTTCAATAAACCCTAGAAACAACGGAGCAGGATCCTCTAAATTACTCTTAAATTCAGGATGTGCCTGCGTTCCGATATGAAACTTATTTTTAGGCAATTCAATAAATTCCATCAGTAACGTGCCATCCTCTCGCTCGTGATGACCTGAAAACACCAATCCCTGAGACTCAATTTTATCAATATATTCCGGATTGACCTCATATCGGTGACGGTGTCTCTCCAATACAACAGGACCATGGCCTAGTTTACCTAATCTAAATTCCTGATCACCTTGCTTTTGCAACTCTTTAATTCTCTTTTCATCCTTAACATCTCTATTCGTATCATGATATAACTTAGCTATCTGTGAACCTTTTTTCAAAACAGCAGCATACGCACCTAATCTCATCGTACCACCATATTTCCGTTCTTCGACAATCTTACGCTGACTTTCCTGTATAGAGATTACAGGATCGCTACATCCTTCTTCAACCTCAACCGTGTGTGCACCTGTTATCCCACACACATTTCGAGCGAACTCAACAATCGCTAGCTGCAATCCATAACACAACCCTAAGAAAGGAATATCGTTCTCTCGTGCATACTTAATAGCAGCAATCTTACCCTCGATACCGCTTGTCCCAAAACCACCCGGAACAATAATACCATCGTAATTACCAACAGATTTCACCTTTTCAGGGTGCTGCTCAAACTCCTTGCTATCAATCCAAAAAATAGTGACCTTCACACCTAATGCGGCACCTACATGCAACAAGGCCTGATTGATAGAAATATAAGAATCTGCTAATGTATAATCTCCAATATCCAGATATTTGCCAACAATTCCAATAGTAACCTCTTTTTTAGGGTCCGTAATTCCATTCACAAGTTTTTCCCAATTCTTCCAGTTAGGTTTTTGGCGAGGCTTCAAATGCAATTTATTTAGCACCTTCAATCCCACCCCCTCTTTTTCTAGATCTAAAGGAATCCTATAAATGGTATCAATATCTGGCTCAGAAATAATATGATCTAAGGGAATGTTCCCCATAACCTCTATCTTTCTTTTACGCACATCATCTAATGCTCTAGCCGCTCGACAAACAATAAAATCAGGCAAAATTCCATTCTGACTCAATAAACGAATAGCCTGTTGTGTAGGTTTCGTCTTCATCTCCTCAATATGACTAGGAATAGGCAAATAAGTAACCAATATGTACGTAATATTCTCCTTACCTAACTCTCTTTCCAAACTCTTCATCGCAAAAAAATAAGCAATATTTTCAAAATCACCAATCGTGCCACCAATCTCAATCAAACAAATATCATATCCCTCTGCTGCCTCGGTAACACGTCGCTTAATCTCATTAGGAACGTGGGGAATAAATTGCACAGTCTCCCCTAAATAGCCGCCAGCTCGTTCCTTATCAATAATCGTCTTGTAAATCTGTCCAGTCGTCAGATTATTTTTCTTAGAAATAGCAACATCCAAAAATCGTTCATAATTTCCAAGATCCTGATCAATCTCTCCGCCATCATCCGTAACCCAAACCTCTCCGTGCTCTGTAGGACGTAACGTACCAGCATCATAATTCATGTAGGGATCAATCTTAACAGCAGTAACCCTATAACCATACTCTTTCAAAATCTTTCCAAGAGAAGCAGTAGTCACCCCTTTACCTACGCCAGAAATTACCCCACCTGCTACAACAATATATTTAGTCATTGATTCTTCCCCCAAGCAAAACACGAGAACAAGTCATTAATATAAGTTGCGTTTGCTGCATTAAAAAAGAAGAGGTGCTTTATATAAAAATGTTTCTTTTTCGTCATCAAAAAGAGACCACTAACTCTCCGTTGTAATCACATAATCTAAAGGAATATCTCGATCATCAACCTCTATTCGTTCAACTCTCTGCATCCCATACGCTAATCCTAATTTCTTTCCTCGATAATCACAAAGAAATCGATCATACGCACCTAATCCATATCCAATCCGATTATTACTGGAATCATATGCAACCAACGGCACAACTACTAAATCAATAGCTGACTTTTCAACCTCCTTGACTTCAGAAGGCACCTGCACACCAAACGAGTCCTTACTCCCGATGTCGTTAAAAGAACTAATCTCGGCGGCAATAATCAACTTATCCCTCATCACCGGAACACAAACCCTTTTTCCAATAGCAAGAGCACTAGCAATCATAGCATGAGTGGCAACCTCCTTGCCTTTAGAAACATAAAACATCACGAATTGAGCATCAATAAAATCAGCATGTCTAAACAAACTATCCTTAATCACCGCACTACTAATCGAGACATGTTCATCGCAAAGACCATTCCGTTTCGCAAGAACCTCCTTTCTAATAATCGTTTTCATTCTAAACGTATCGAATTCATATGATCAACTCGCCTCTGAACTAAACTAGCAGTCCCAATATCTTCTCGATGAAAAATCTTACCCTGGGCGCTACAAACACCATCCTCTGCAAGCACCTGTGCACTCTCAAGAGATTCAGCGACACCCACAAACGCAACTGCACGACTTCCAGTCATAAACACGCCATCTTCCTGTTTATCAACAGAAGCATAATAATACTTAATCTTTGTTGGAACCTCACCCAAAAAAATCTTCTCATTAGCAACGGGAGCATCCGGATAACCCAGAGGAACCGCGTATTTACAAACAGTCGCCCTCTGTTCAAACGAATTCTCCACTTTGTGCAAGTTTCCCGACAAGAGAGCTTGACACAATTCAACAAAATCAGTTTCCATAATCGATAAAACATTCATCGCCTCAGGATCTCCCATACGAGCATTAAATTCAATCAATTTGACTCCCGTTTTAGTAATAATAAAACCACCATACATTACGCCCTTATATAACGTTCCGGTCTCCTTAAACAAAGCATCTCTCATCTGATCAGTAATCTTTTTAGCAGCATCCAAATCAGATTGAGTCATAAAAGGAAGCAAATGATCAGAACATGAATACGATCCCATCCCACCCGTATTAGGACCCTTATCGCCTACATACGCTCGCTTGTGGTCTTGAACAACAGGACAATGAAACAACGACTTACCATCCGTAAACGACTGTAATGAAAACTCCTCTCCAATAAGTTTTTCTTCAACAACAACACACGGATGCGAAGACAACACCTGTTTACAGTAGGTATACCCTTCCTCTAACGTCTGAAAATGATCTCCCTGAACTTTTACCCCTTTTCCACCAGCAAGGCCATCGGCTTTGATAACAACCTCTCCAAGCTCACGCAAATAATCCAAAATACCTTCATCCGAAGAAAATACCTTAAATCGGGGAGAACCCTCAATATCATATTTCTCAGTAAGCATCCGCGTAAATGATTTTGAAGTCTCTAATCGAGCCAATTCCTTGGTAGGTCCAACACATGCAATGCCTACTCGTTCCAAAACATCAACAACTCCGTAACTTAACGGCTCCTCCGGACCAATAAAAGCAAAATCAACCCCTAATGACGTAGCAAACCGCTCAATCTCATCCAAATCAGTGTACGGGCCAATCGCAACCTGTTCAGAAAGTTTTGCAATACCTGGATTATTAGCCTTCATGTAAGCAAATAATGTGGGCTTAGAGGTAGAATACACAATCTTCTCAGCAATCATGTGCTCCCTTGCACCATTCCCAACCAAAAGAATCTTTACCATAAGATAGTTATCATTACATCATATAAATGCTTTTTGATTCTAAGTATGTACATACATCCTAAGGTCGAAATTCTTTCACCTTTCAAAAGCAGGTGCGTTGCGAGGGGTCGCCCCCTCCGAGGACGCAGCACCTTCAAGGAATAATCTCAGGAATTTCGAAGATGGTTGCTTTAGCAGCCTACGAACGCTAGTGACTATGCTATGCACATACGATTCTAATAAAAGAACCTCTCCCTCACAACCCAGCGAGAACACTAAAAGTTCTCTGGAGATTGTGAATTCAAGAATCCACAACCTTACGAAAATCTGAGATTTTCTAAGATCATGAAAAATCCTCTTTCACAACCTTTATATATTCTATAAAGATTGTGAAATTATGGGAGATGAAGTCCATGAAGAGTGCGGCGTTGCTGCAGTCAGCTTAGTGGACAACAAAAACGACAAGGCTCTTTTCTATATCTATCGCATGCTCCTCAATCTTCAACATCGTGGTCAGCTTTCTGCAGGAGTTACCGTCTTTAATAACAATAGAAGTCAACGCATTAACACCTACCGTGACATCGGAACCGTAAACGAAGTCTTCAAAACAAGCAATATCGCAAAAAGTGTTGAAATCTTCAAAAAATATGTGGGCAGTAGAGGCATTGGCCATACTCGCTATGCCACCTGCGGACCTAACGAAAAATCCTGTGCACAACCCTTCGAGCGTAAACACGGAAGAATCTGGAAATGGTTCAGTTTCGGATTCAATGGTCAATTAGTAAATCTTGCTGAACTCAAAAAAGCACTATCAGAAAAATTAGACTACCACTTCATCCACAATAACGACACCGAAATCATCATGCATTATATTTCTCGAGAATTGAAAGGGAGTAAACGTCCTAATCTAGTGGACGTCTTCACTCGCCTAGCAAAAAAGTTTGACGGTT
Organism: Nanobdellota archaeon; assembly: GCA_027623355.1. Lineage (GTDB taxonomy): Archaea > Nanobdellota > Nanobdellia > Woesearchaeales > JACPBV01 > JAQBWB01. The sequence continues at coordinate 17,918 of JAQBWB010000018.1, forward strand.
CCTACAACATTACCTTCATGAATGCGTATGGGGAAATGATCATCCTACGTGATCCTAAGGGATTCAGACCACTAGTCTATGCCATCAAAGAGGGGAATCTCTTCGCAGCATCCGAAAGCAATGCGTTAGTAAACCAAGGCATTCATGATTTCAAAAATCTTGATCCAGGACATATGATTTATGTAGACGAACAAGGAAAAATATCCATCCACAAATACGCAGATGAAAAAAAGAAAGCAATCTGTATGTTTGAAGCAGTCTATTTTGCTCACGTAGGATCAGTCATCAACAACAAATCCGTCTATCTTACACGAAAACGTCTCGGAGAAGCCCTAGCAAAATTAGAAACTGAAAAAATAGATGAAAACAGCATTGTAGTTCCCGTTCCCGACACTGCAAAAGCAGCAGCAGATGCCTATGCCTTCAAATTGGGCATACCGAGTATGGAAGGACTCATAAGAAACCGATATGTGGGGAGAACATTCATCGAAGGATCCTCCAGAGCAGATAAGGTGCTCAACAAATTTACAGTCGTAAAAGAGATTCTAAGGGGTAAAAAAGTATTCCTAGTCGACGATTCAATTGTTCGTGGAACCACCATCAAACAAATTGCAAAAATCATTAAAGAAATTGGAGGGGCAAAAGAAGTCCACATCCGAATAACCTGTCCGCCCATTCGAGCACCCTGTTTCTATGGGATTGATATGTCGACCATCAAAGAATTACTCGTTTCGAGCTACGAGAAAGGCATTTCGAATAAAGACATCGACAAACATACCTGTGATCGCATTGCAAAAGACCTTGGATGTAATTCCTTAATCTACCAAACCATAAAAGGGCTAAACAGAGCTCATCAAATTCCAGAAGAAGATCTCTGTAACGGCTGCCTCAATGGTCAATATCCTACTCCTGCCGGCAAGAAAATGTTCCATGTAGCACTAAAAGATTTCAAACACCCCAAAAAGAAATCCAACAGAACCTACGATATAACTCAAGAATAATTATCTCATATGCAATTCTACAACATCTTTATCCTTTAACGGATACTCTAATTTTCGAATAACCTGTCCACCAAATTTACTACTACCCCAAATCCGAGCAAACTTAAAATTATCAGAAAAGTCACGGTGCAATTTCTCACACACATCCTTCAACGTACTGTCCTCAAACATAATCACCGGCTCGTCAAGATCTGCCTTTTTACGAACCTCCTTACAGTACACTCGAATCAGTTCCATCCTCTCGTAAATCAAATCCTTCAGATTATCCAAATTCAATCCTAATTCAGCACTGATACAAATATCAGGCTTCACCTTTTTAATAACCTCAGCAAGCTTCTCCTTAGAGAGCAAATCAACCTTGTTCAATACAACAAGACCAGGAACATATCTTTTACCTTCCTCAATAACATCAATAAAATCATCAACCGAGATATCATCTCGAATCAAAATATCAGCATTCAAAATTCGCAATTCCTTAGCAACACTTGCAATGGTCTCCTCAGTAGTTTTTGTTAGTCTAACCGTAGTTCCAACCTGAACACCGCCCCTAGGAGTCCGAGTTATGCGAACAAAAGGCTTCTTCTTATTAATCCTAAGATTGGCATCGTATGCCTCTTTCTCTAATGTGGGTAAATTCTCCGGATGTAATGCATCAACAATAAATAAAACCAAATCCGCACTCTGCGCACAAGACAAGACCTCCTTACCTCGACCTCGACCACTAGCGGCCCCTTTTACAATTCCAGGAACGTCCAGCACCTGAATCTTAGCAGATTTATGCTTCAACAATCCAGGAACCACATCTAAAGTAGTAAATGCATACGACCCCACCTTAGATGAAGCATTCGTAATTTGATTTAACAACGTACTTTTCCCAACACTAGGAAAACCAATCAGAATAACTGTGCCATCGCCCGTCTTTCGAACGTGAAATCCTTCAGGTCCGCCGCCACCAGAACCACGTTTAATCTCTTTTTCCTTTAATGCAGAAATCTTAGCCTTAATTAAACCAATATGCTGCTGCGTACGCTTGTTATATTTAGTCTTCTTTAACTCATCCTCAAACTCCTTAATACGAGAATTATTAGTAGATTTCTCTTCATCAGCCATACAGAAGAAAGACTACCCCCTGTTTAAAAACCTTGCGAGCTAAGGGCCCCCTAGAAATCCTCGCGGCAATGCCTCGGTTAGCGCAGGCTCAGCCTTGCTTCTTAATCTAAAAACCGACATACTGAGCAATGA
>JAQBWB010000019.1 GCA_027623355.1 Nanobdellota archaeon
CATCCTAATTTTGTATCATGAGGATTTCGACTTAAAGCCGGTAAAAAAATTCCGAATTATCCCCTCCCTAAAGGGCGGGGCTTTACCATTCGGAATTTTAGACTCAAAAGTCGCTCTGAAGAGCGGGGCTTTGAACCCAGGCGACTTTTGAGTAACCAGGACTTTCTACTGAGCCCTTTATGGTAGACTCGTATTTGGAGTGGGCTTTGTCCGCAATAGACTTCCTTTTCTAGCATGATTTTGAATCCTTTTTCTTTGGCTGCCTCGGTTATTAGATCCTGGTTGCGTTGGATGATTGTTACTGTTCCCGTACTCTTTAGGATGAACTCTGCTTGATAGAAGAGTTCAAGATATAGTTTTTTGAGCTCTTTTGTATTGCTAAATTTATTTGGTTCTGGCGGATGGGTAATGATTTTTTGTACTGAGGCTTTCTCTAGTTTTGTATCGATCCAATCCACATCAAAACGGGAGAATTTGATTGCTTTATGTATTCCTGCAATCTTTGCATTCTTCTTTGCTGCCGTTACATTAGGCATTTTTGCATCGAAACAGTAAATATTTGGCTTTCTGACTTCAACTTTTTTATCGTGCTTTGCAAACCATTTTATCCAGGGTAGATCGAGAGGTAAGAGTTTCTTGAATGCTATTTTGTCCTGACTATAGAAATTTATGGAGGTTTTTGTCTGTTTGAGTGCTGCTTCGATACAGATCTCTCCGGATTGCGAGAAGGGGTCAAGAAGCATTTCTTTTGTTTTCCACTGTGCAACATGAAGCAGGGCTGCTGCGATTGTACCGCGAAGCGATGCAGGATTAGGAAATATTTTGTATTCTCTTTTGTGAAGATCGTGGCCTACATAGTCAACTGCAAGGTAGGCTTTGTTTTTTGTTACAATGAGAAGAATATTTAATTCAGGATTTTTTAGATTTACTTTGAGTCCTTTATTTTCGTTGATAATGAATCCGCCAATCTCTGCAGCTAGTTCTTCTCTTGGTAATTTGGTATCTCGAGTGATTCCTGTAACTCTGAATGAGATTTCTTTATCGATCCAGTCTTTCCAGGTGATGGTTTTAATTTCTGATTCTGCTTTCTTTAGAAGGTCTTCTTCATCTGTGTATTCAAATGAGGCAAGAAGTTCTCCAACGATATCTAGGGTTTGTGCTTTATACGCGATTACGCAGATATTTTCTCTTGTCGTTTCGGCAAGCACTATCTGATCTTCTATTTTTGTTTTAGCTTTTGTTAGGTCTTTGATCTCTTGTTCTGCAGCCTGCTCAAGACCTTTTGAAACTAATACTATTGTGTTATGCGACATATTGCTCCCGGATTATATCTACTAATTGCTTGTATCCTTCTCCCCCCCAAACATCCCTTAAATTTATTAGTATAGGTATTTTGGATTGTCCCGGTATCGAGATTAATTCTCGCCTAACTCGATCTATCATCCCCATATACCTCTCAATCATTCCTGCGCAAAAAATGAGGTAATCAGCTCCTTGTGCATTATGGAGCATTTGTTCTTCGGTGGGGTGATTATAGTGGCACTCTTCTTCTGAATATCCTAGTGCAGGTCCATAATCAACTGATATCCGTTTAGAGATATCTGGATTATTCTGATCTAGCCACGCCTTGAATTTTTCATGATGATAACGAGATACTACCTGCCCTGCACCACAAAGGAACTTTACTACTACTTTATGATTGGTAGACATACTGGAGAAAAATAGTTCTGCTTATTTAAGCTGATTGGTCTTCATCTGAATCTTGCTCTTCTTCTGGTTCTGTAGAAGGTTCCTCCTTTGGAGGTTCTTTTGGTTCGTCTGACTCCAATGTTCCTTCTACTGGGGTTTCACCGTTGCCGTTTTCAGGCGTTACCTCTTCATTAATTATCTTTGCTGCTGCAACAACTCTATCTCCATCAGAAAGACGCATTAGGCGCATTCCTTGAGTAGCACGTCCGATTACTGAGATTCCAGATGCAGCGGTTCTAATAGTGATTCCTTTTCTTGAAATAAACATGAGTTCGTCGTTTGCTTCGAGTGATTTCACGGCGATTACCTTTCCATTTCTATCGGAACAGATGATATTTTTGACACCTACCCCTCCACGACCTATTAGCCTGTATTCTGCGATGCTGGTTTGTTTTCCATATCCGAATTCGGTAATCGTTAACAGACTCATTTCGTCCTGACCGATAACCATATCGATAACCTGGTCGTCATTTTTGAGATGGATTCCTCGAACTCCTTTTGCAGATCTTCCTGTTGGACGGACATCTTTTTCATTGAATTTAATTGCCATACCGTTCATTGTTGCGATAAGGATTTGTTTACTTCCATCCGTTCTTTTTACGCTGATTAATTCATCGTCATCTTCTAGAGTTATTGCGATAATTCCTCCCTTTCTAGGTCTCGAGTATTGTGTTAGCCCTGTTTTCTTGATGGTTCCTTTACGCGTGGTCATAATAAGGTTCTGACCCTCTTTAAATTCAGCTACGGGAATGAATGCCGTTATTTTTTCATCCTCTTCTAGATCAAGGAGGTTTGCTATTGATTTCCCCAGTGCTTGCCTGGATCCTTCTGGTACATGATAGACTTTGAGCCAGTGGATTTTACCCTTATCGGTGAAGAAGAGAATATAGGAATGAGTATGGGCTACAAAGAGATCTTCAACGAAGTCTTGCTCTTTTGTTCCTGCTGCGATAACTCCTTTTCCGCCTCTTTTTTGTTGTTTGTAAACATCAAGAGGTTGACGTTTGATGTAGCCAGAGTGAGTGATGGTTAATACCATTCGTTCTTGTTTGATGAGGTCTTCCATATCAAAGGTTTCTAGTTCCATCTCGGTGATTCTACTCAATCTTTTGTCACCGAACTTTTCTTTTAATTCATTAAGCTCAGCTTTTATGATATCGAGAATCTTTTGCTTTGATGCTAGAATTCCTTTAAGATGTTCAATTTTCACTTGTAATTCTTCGTGTTCTAGTTTTATTTTATCTTGCTCTAGTGCTGTTAATCTGGAGAGACGCATCTCTAGAATGGCATTTGCCTGTATTTCTGAAATGACTAATGCTCCCATTAATTTTTTTCTTGCTTCATCTACTGATTTACTTTCTTTGATGAGAGAGACTGTGTTATCGATATCGTTTAATGCTTTTAGAAGACCTTCTAGGATGTGGGCTCGTTCTTGCGCTTTTTTAAGGTCATATTGGGTTCTTTTCGTAACCATTACCTTTCTATGTTCTACGAAATAATGGATGAGTTCTTTGAGATTGAGTCTTCTAGGCCTGTTTTCTACCAGTGCTACAATTCCTATTCCGAATGAATCTTGTAAACGGGAATGTTTGTAGAGAAGATTAAGAATCACTTCGGCATTTGCGTCTTTCTTTAATTCGAAAACGATGCGCATCCCGTCCCTATCCGATTCATCTCGAATATCGCTGATGCCTGGAATTTTGTCGGTTTTTACAAGCGTTGCAATGTTTACAATTAAATCTGCTTTGTTGACTGCATAGGGGATTTCGGTTATAATAATTCTGTGCTTTTCCTCATCGATTAGGGATTTTGCTCTAACAATAACTTTTCCCCGCCCTGTTTTATAGGCTAATCTAATTCCTGCAGTTCCACAGATGATTCCTCCGGTTGGGAAATCGGGAGCTTTGATGTGCTGCATGAGCCCGTCAATGTCTATATCGTTGTTGTCGATGTATGCAATAGCTGCATCGCAGGTTTCGTTAAGGTTGTGGGGAGGGATGTTTGTTGCCATTCCTACTGCAATTCCGGATGATCCATTAATCAGGAGATTTGGGGCCTTTGAGGGCAGTACGGTTGGTTCCTTCATTGAACCATCGAAGTTATCTTGGAAGGCTACGGTTTCTTTATCAATGTCTTCAAGAAGCTCTTCAGCTAACTTTTGCATTTTTGCCTCAGTATATCTCATAGCTGCCGCATTATCTCCATCAACACTTCCAAAATTACCGTGGCCATTGATTAGCGGATATCTCAATGAAAAATTTTGAGCCATTCGCACAAGGGAATCGTATACTGCGGTATCTCCATGCGGATGGTATTTACCTAACACATCTCCAACGATTCTTGCACACTTTCTAAAGGGTTTATTTGATTGTAGGCCTAATTCATTACTTGCAAAGAGAATCCTACGATGTACGGGCTTTAAACCGTCTCTGACATCAGGTAATGCTCTACCTACAATAACAGACATAGCATAATCTACATAGGATTGCCGCATCTCGTCCTCGATTATTCTGGGGACTATTTTTTCGCCTGAATTTTGTTTTTGTTCGTCCATATTGAGAAGTTTCTACAGGTTTATGGAGGGGAGGTTACTTTATAAACGTTCCGGTTAAATTATGGTGTTTAAAGTCTTAAGAGTTAAGAATTCTTAGGTTTTAGCCCGTCGGTGAAGGCGCCATAGGCGATTATTTCTGGTTCTTTATTGCTGTCTTTTGTTAGGTTATCTCGTACCTTGAAAGACTTTGGGCAATAGACACATTGCTTTCTCTTTTTTAGAATATTTGGATCTGGGTAGTGGCATTTCATTTGGTTTTTGCATTTTGGGCAACGGACTAGGAATGTGTTCATTTAGTTGAGTTGGGCAGAAGGGTTTTTATGGGTTATGTTGACCAGCACATACATTCTTATAAACTCATATTCATTCTTTAGTCTCATGCTACCGATGATTATTGCGTTGCCGCTTTGGATTATTTGTTTTGTTCTTTTTATTGTGTTATTTGCTATTGTGTTTTGGTTTTGGGCTTTTATTGATTGTCTCACTAGCAAGAAGGATACTTTAGAAAAGCTTTTATGGGTCGTTATTATTCTGATGTTTCCGTTTATTGGTGCGTTACTCTATTTATTCATCGGAACGCGCGGAGGTACAAAGATGACAAAACATCAAGGTAAGAAATTAGTTCGATCGAAAAAAAATAAGTTGCTTGGTGGAGTTTGTGCTGGCGTTGGAAAGTATCTGGATATTGATCCCACTGTAGTTAGATTGGTTTGGGTATTATTGAGTTTAGCAAGTATGGGTACTGGCGTATTAGTATACTTGATTGCTTGGATTTTAATTCCGGAAGAATAAGTTATTCTTTTTTATCTTTTTCTTCTAACTTTTCGGGATCTTTTTTAGGTTCAGAATGCGAAACTTCTTCTTGTAATTCTTCATCAATGTCTTCAAGTTTTTTTGGAGGTTCTTCGGATTCTGCTTGCTCATCTTCGGAAGCATTGTCTTCTGGTTCTTCTTCCTCAGTTGCAGGTTCCTCACTTTCCTCTTGATCTTCCCTAGTTGCTTCCCTAGTATCTTCTTGACTTCCCGTTGATTTTTTTAGGAGTTCTTCGACTTTTGCATCGACATCGGATTCTACTTCCTGAGAGGATTTCTTCTTTTTGATGCCGGTAACCATGCCTTCAACTTCATCTACGACGTCTTCGCCCATTTCTTCGGTATAGGCGAGGCCTCCGTCTTCTGAAAGTTCTTGTTGTGGCTCCTCCTCTTCAAGTTCTGGAACATCTACTACTTCGAGATCGCCTACTTTATCTTCTATAATTTGCACCCTTTCTTGTTTTTCCTTTTCTAATTCATCTTCTGGTTCGTCGAATTGTTCTAATTCGGTTATGGTGCCATCTTCTTGCACGAGATCTATTTCTGCTCCTGCTTTTTTTGCATCTGCTTTTTGATTTTTTTTGATGGTGTCGATTTCTTCTTCTTTTTCGGTAATTGCTTTAGCGATTCCTTCGAAATCTTGGAATTTTTCTTTTAGTTTTGATTCGGGAAGGTCGAAGTATTCGAAGAATTTCTCTGTTAATTTGATTAGTCTGGTTCGTCCGAACTTTTGCCTGGTGATATAGCCGAGCTCTTCAAGTTCTGAAAGATGGTCATAGGCTTTGTTTGTTCTTATTTTGATGAGGTCGGCTTGTTGGATTGGATATTTGAATGCGATTACTGCTAGGGTTTCAAGAAGGCTTTTGGAGAGCTCGGTTTTGGTAACTACCTGTCTTACTGAATCTACATGTTCATCTTTTACTGATAATTTCCAGGCATTTCCATCATCTACGATGTGGATAGAGGAATTACGCTGCTTATATTCTTCTTCGAGTACTTTTAGTGCCTCCCTAATATCATCGGAGGGTGCTTTAGTATGTGTTTCAAACTCTTCTAAGTTCATTCTGCGACCTGAAGAAAACAGTAGTGCTTCAATTTTGTATTTTAGTGTCATCAGTCCTCGCTCTTGTTAGAATATAATAGGTATTTAAATGCTATGACTCGGATGGTGAGGGGTAGTGATTATTTTAAGAACAAGAAAATTATACGGTGCCGTATATTTCGTCTTTTAGCGTTAATTTTCCTTTTTTTACTTCTAGGTCAAGGAATTCTTTTAGACGTTCTGGATTAATCCCTGAAAGTTTTTCTAGTTTTTCTAGTGTGTTTTTACCTACTGAAATTAATACTGCAATGTTGTTACGAAGCATATTATTTAGATTTTTTTTCAGAAATGAGCTTTCTGCACGTAATTGTTTAGCCACCATGTCTACATTATGGAGTTTTGATAGTAGATCATTAAAAACCAAAGAGATATCGCTGTTTTTTAGTACTAATTCTTCTGGTTTTTCGATATCGATTGAACTTGGCATGTAGTCAAAGCAGAATCCTACGAGGGTGTCCATTCCCTTTGCAATCATTTCAATCTCTACATAGGTTGAGAAGAGTGATTTTTCCATTTTTTTTGCGGTTTCGAATTTTTCATGGAGAATAGAGATATTTGGATTTTCCTTTATTTCTTCAATGAGCATACGTATTGTTTTTTCAACGTGGGCTTTAGGTTTACCTAATACTTCGAGGATAGTACGCGCTCTTATGGGGAATTTTGATGCATCTGCCATGTGTTTTTAGAATAAAAGTCTCTTTAAATATATTGCTATCTTACCCTGTCGAGGCACGGCGAACCTATCTCTTCCAGGTTAGGAGGATTGCATAGAGTGTTATGAGTGCTGCGAAAAAATAGACTCCTAGTTGTTTCGTTTTGAAGGTGGTTGATTCGTAGACGGTAATGAAATTTCCTGTTATGGGAATATTTTCTGATTGGGTGTTCGAGGTTGTGAGGATGAGATCTTCTCTCTCTTGGGAGGAGGCGATGAGGGTTGTCTCTTCGATTTCTCCTATTACCTTTATTGTTCTTAGGACTCTTTTTTCTTTTTCGCTCCCATCTACCGTATAGCGGAGCATGAAATTGTATTCTCCTGAAGGAATATTAGTTATTTTATTTTTGAATATTTTTTCTTTTGTTCCTCTTTTTTCTATGAAGACTTCCTGGAGATTTTCCTTTCGTTCACCTGAAAACGTATTGCTGCCCTTGAAAAGATAGGTCCACATCATAAGATTGTGATGACGATTGTCGTTGTTTTCTAAGTATATTTTTGTTTCAATTGTATCGGTGCTTTTTACCTCGCTAGGATACTCGGCAATGTTCACTAGGAGATCGGGTTGTTGTTGAGCGATGCTTTCTTTAGGGCAAATTGAATCTTCGATCCCTGCTACCTCTATCGTGAATGTGGTTTCCGCCGATAGTCCTTGGGCTTTGAGAACATAGGTATCGGATTCATATTCTAGGTTGCAGTTCGGTTTTATTTGTATTGGCAGCGTTATTTCATAGTTTGTGAACTTATCTGGGAGATAGACTTTGGATTGTTTTGTTATTCTATGATTCTCATCTTCTATCCAAAGTGCAACTACTTCTTTTGAGGTATCTCCCTTGTAGACGTTTACTTTTGCCCTTATTGTTTGACCGAATGATGCTACTTCATCTGATCCTAGATCGTATATCTGTTCTATCGCGATTGAAGAGGTGTTGGCGAGAGGCGTATCTAGTAGGGTAAATATTCGTTCGAGCCTATTACTGGCAGGTTCTTGATCTTCACATTCTGTAGTTACTTGCGCCGTAAGCACATAGGATTTTCCTTTTTGCAGACTAGGAGAATATTTTGAGGAGGATTTTCTTGAGGTTGTCGTGTGATTGGTCCAGGGTGTGTAGGATTTCACGTAATTTCCAGTAAGATCACGTATTGATGCGGTTGCAGAGGTTATTGTTTTGTTGCCGTATTGTTTTTTTGCGCGTAGCTGCCATTCGAATTCGTCAGTAGGCTCGAAAAGCGTTTTGTTCATCAATATTTCAAGGTACCAGTCGCATCCTGTACTAGGAGTTTCTATTTTCGATCCATCATTGGGTAATCCAGGAGTTGCGTTGGCTGGCGAAAAGGAGGTGTTGAATCTTGCATGAGATAATCCTTTGATGGTTTCATCATAGGTGATGTTATGAATGAGTTCTTTATTAGTACTAAAAAGCTTAATTGTTTCTCCTGAATTTTTGAGTCCGTTTCCTATAGCTCCATCATTAACATAGAGTTTTATCGCATTTATTTCTACATCAAAGTTGTTGTAGACGCGTGTGGAGTCATCGGTGATGATTGCGAATCCCTGTGGCGGAATAATTGTTCCTCGTCCTAGAAATAATCCTCCTTCTAGGGTATCGTTTTCTAATTCATCTCCAATAAACCATCCTGAGACATTTACTGATTGTGATTCATTATTGTAGAGTTCAATCCATTCGTTTAATGATTCATCTTCAATAGGATTTGCATGAATTTCGTTGATAAGTATTGTTGCTTCACAGATATTCATAGAAAGAACGAGCAGTAGGGCTAAGTTCCTTATTTTTACAGAGAATTGAGTCATTAGTCGAGGTCAATGTTTTTTACAACAGCTACAATTTCTTCATCTTTTTTTGGAAGTGTATCTAGTAGAAGGAGTCTTACCTTTTGTTGCTTTCCTTTGAAATAGATTCTTGCTGAGTCAGTTCGTGTGATGTAGCTATTCGCGGGGACGACGGTTTCAAGAATAATATTTTTGTTAGGATCCCCGTTTCTCACCTGGGAGGTCCATTCTTTGTAGACTTTGACCTCAATTCTTGGCACTATGGGATAGTCTGCTTTGTTGATGATGGTATATTCTATTGAGTTTACAAATCCATCATCATTTCCATTTTCTTCGAATTCTATTTCACCTATTGATAGAGTAATTTCGGACACGGTGCCTGAAGTTTGATCATCTACTTGCGGGAAATTTAATTCGCATCCTGTACCTTCATCAACGAGCGATCCGTCAGTACACCGTACTTTTATGGTTTCAACTGCTTCTAGTTTGGTTTTTGTTGGACAGGTAGAACAGTCAGTAGTACATTCTCTTTGAACGCAGGCAGGACAGATAATTTCTGGACAACTCATATTCTGTTCAATGATGACATTTCCTGTAATATCTGAATCTGAGAAGAGCATGTGAAATCCGGTTATTGAAATTATTGCTACAATTAGGAAAGAGAGTAGATTAGAATTAAATTTAGTTAGAAATACTGCTTTTGTTACTTTCCAGGCTCGTGCTTTTTTTGATAGCGGTACATCTTTACTTTCGAATGGATACATCTTTGTGAACTTCTTAACTTTTTTTCTTTATATATCTTTCTCTTGTTACCATTTTGAAATGCACCTAAAAGCTTTAATAGGCAAATGTGGTTAATATCTTAAAGGGGTGAGTACGATAGGCTTTTTAGATATCTTCAAAAGTAAGGATAAACCTGTTACTCTAGATTTACCTCCAGAACCACCGAAGCTTCACGAGGTTATGGGTCACCAATCTGCCTCGGATATTGACGGTGAACTTCTTCCTAGACATTTAAAGCCGCAGGATTATCATGAATTACCGCCCTTACCTGATTTAGATGATGATCTGCTAGATTTAGAACCGTTATCTTTTGAGGATCATGGATTGAAAAGTGATGATGACTTGAATCTTAATGATTTACCATCATTGCCTTCACCTGAGGGTAAGCATTCATCTTTACCGCCCATGCCTAAACCGCCTGCTTATCATCCTGCTCCACCTATTCATCATCCTGCTCCACCTATTCATCATCCTGCTCCACCTATTCATCATCCTGCCCCACCTATTCATCATCCTGCCCCACCTATTCATCATCCTGCCTCTACTCATCCTCCACATCCACCGTCACATCATCGCGCTCCGGAGCACCATTTTCCTAAACCTCCGATGATGCCTTCATTACCCTCTCCTGTTGTGGATGGACCTTCGTTTGGCGATTTTTTTCCAGGGGATTCTGCTTCGTTAGTGGATCCGTTGCACGAGGATAAGATCATTAGAGATGATGCAGCATTCCTTTCGGTATCATCATTTGAGCGTGTACTTGAGGATATGCAAACCTCTCGAGAGGATTTGAAGAGGATTCATCATTATGTTTTGGATATTTCTGGTTATGTGGGAGAGGAGGATAAGGCATATTCCTCGTTTAGAGAGGATATTATTGATATTCAAAGAAGATTAGCTAGAATGGATAAGGTTTTATTTGCAGACAACTAGAGGTGACAAACATGGATGACGGTGTATTCGTAAAAATTGATGATTACAAATCTGTTTTAGATATTGTGGCAAAGGTGAAAAGTAAAATTCATGATGCGCGTTCCACAATAGAACAGATAAAACATCTTAAGCATAGGGAGGATACCGAACTCGGTGCTTGGGGTCAGAAACTTGATGATATAGAAGGGAAGATGGATGATTTAGACAGAACCATGTTTAGACCCCCTACATAGTTATGGCAAAACAGAAAGCAGATGAAGCATTGTACGTGGGATTGCACGGAGCTCCTCAGGTTAGACGAGTAGTTCTGACTAATCTGAAGGATACGCTAGAGGTCTTAAAAGCTTTTGAGGAGTATAAACAGGTTAGAAAGCAAAAACATACTTCATTTACTAAATTGAAAAATGATATTGAGGAAATTTCACAGCTCGTTGTTAAATTGAAAAGTACTTTGCCTAAGGTTAAACAATCTGAATTGAAAAAGGAGGAGCGACCTATTAAGATAGCTCCTAAAGCTAAACAGAAAGCTGCTCCTACTCCTATTGCACATTCCGAATTGGATAAAATTGAGAACGAATTAGATACTATTGAACATCAACTTAATGCGATGGGGTAAGTTTTTTATAGTAAGTTCTTTTTCTGATTGATTAGTTTGGTTGTTTCTTTTGCGGAGATGCCGGAGTGGCCAAACGGGATAGACTCAAGGCATTTGAGTATTGAGTGCTCGAACGAGTGCGATGAAAGAACCATTTGTAAGTCATCTATTGGCTTAGTGCCTACGGGGGTTCAAATCCTCCTCTCCGCATTTTTTTATTTTTTTATTAAAGATAGTAATTGCTTTCTTGAGAGTATGTGCATAGCATAGTCACTAGCGTTCGTAGGCTGCTAAAGCAACCATCTTCGAAATTCCTGAGATTATTCCTTGAAGGTGCTGCGTCCCCGAAGGGGGCGACCCCCCGCAACGCACCTGCTTTTGAAGGTGAAAGAATTTCGACCTTAGGATGCTATGCACATACTCTTGAGAGCAATCTTTATATACGGGAGTTGCGATAATTGGTATATGAAACATAATATTAAAACGACCTCGCTTTTGTTGGGGCTTTTTTTTCTTGCTCAAGTTATAGGATTATTTGTAATTCAAAATTATATTGATCTTGATGCATCTACCGAGGGAGAGGCTGTTTTTAAGGAGCTTCCTTTTGATTTGGAGAGACCTCCGCTAGAACAGAGTACTTCATTTCTCTACATCGTTGCGGCGATCTTGGTTGGCACGTGTTTAGTGTTACTGCTGATTAAATTTAATAAAACAAAACTGTGGAAGATATGGTATTGGCTTGCTGTTGTTATTTGTCTTACGATTTCGCTATCGGCTTTTATTCCTGCGATAAGTGCTATGGGTGTTAGTATTGTTGCTGCGCTTTACAAGGTAAGGAAAAATAATTCGATTATTCACAATCTTACTGAGCTTTTTATCTATGGAGGACTTGCTGCTATTTTTGTACCGGTGATTAATGTTTCTGCAGCTATTCTTTTACTTCTTGTAATATCTGTATATGATTATATTGCAGTTAACAAGGTGAAGCATATGGTTACGATGGCCAAGTTTCAGACGAAGACTAATGTGTTTGCTGGATTGATAGTAGGTAAACAATTTCCTCAACCTTCTTCTACTTCTAAAAAACTTCCCTCTCCAAATTCACAGAAGATGGCTATTTTGGGAGGGGGAGATATTGGATTTGCTTTGTTATTTTCTGGAGTTATCTTTAAGGGATTAATTATTAGTTCTCCTGCAACTGCGTTTTTGAAAACGTTGGTGATTCCACTACTCGCTACTGTTTTCTTGGGAGCACTTTTATTTTATGGAAAGAAGGGAAAATTTTATCCCGCAATGCCTGCTATCACAGTAGGTTGTTTGTTGGGTTATGCTGTGACGCTTGTACTTTAGTTTGTACATAGTAAGTGTGTTCGAAATCCTGATCTTATATCGTAAGGCCCTGTGGCCCGGATGACACAACCCCTACTACGGGCTAGCTTTTGTAATAGAATGATTTCTACTTTATCACACCCACTATGTACTTTAAAGTTGTTGCATCCCTCTAATAAGTGTTCGCTGGCCTTTATCTACAGAATAGGAAAGTGGGTTGATAACCATGCCATCTCTTGCTGCTATCGTTTGTATTCCTGTTGCTTTGTGAATTTCACGGACCTGGTGGAGTGGGTCTGCATCGAGAACGCTGTTTCCAAAGTGTGTTAGGATTGCTAGGCGAGGTTCTACTGCAGTGATTAAATCGATTGTTTCTTCAACACTGAGGTTTTCTTTTGTTGAGTTTTTTGCAAGTGTTGGAACGTTCATGATAAGGATGTGAACTCCTTTGAGCTCTTTCATTAGCTCTTCGCTTAGAGCGGTATCTCCGGTATAGCCTAGTGAGAAATAGGGTGTGTGGAAGGTGAAGCCTATTGATGGGGTGTCGCCGTGAGATGTTGTTAGTGCAACGATTTCAATTTCATTAATTCCGATGCGTTGTTTCGGTTTTAACACGAGTGTTTTTTCTAGAAAATTTCTGCAGCGATCTTGGAGGATGGAGGGAAGTTCTTCGGTTCCTTGCACAACTGATTCCTCTCCGACTAGGACGCCCTGCTTGTCCACTCCATGAATCGTCATTGCATTGATAAGTACATTGAGATCGTTACAGTGATGAAGATGACGATGACTTACGAAAATCGCATTTGTTGCTCTCACATTGATTCCGCAGAGTGCTGATTGCATTAATGTGTTTGGACCAGGATCTACATGAAATTGATTTTCGTCAACTTGCAGGACAAAACCGCCAGAACTTAGTCTACTTCTTCCTACAACCTGACTTCCTTGGCCAGTACCTAAGAATACAATCGATGATTTCATGTTTACCCCCCGTGAGTAGGAAGTCCAATTCGGTTAATAAATATATCGATACTCTAGTTTGCACTATTGTTTCTTGATTTTCTTTTTTGAGCTTCTTATTTCATATTCTTTTCTGGGGAGTTGTGGAAACGGCAATTTTGGCGTAAATTACCGAAATCTTTTTAAAGATATAGTACTATTATAGGCTTAAATTAAGTATAAATTAGTACTAATTTGGTAAAATAATAGATGGTTAAAGTAGTTGTAAATAACGGACAGTACAAACTTACTATTCCTAAGGACTTAGCAGAGGCAAAAGGCTGGACTTCTACGACAAAATTACGCTTTATTGAGACGGTAGAAGGTACTGTTATTCTAAAAGAGATCAAACAGACGAGGCTTACTGATGAATAATAGTAGCGTTCTTCGGAAGAGTTTGCATGTCCTTGGAGTAGTTTTGGCTTGCTTGGCTTTGGCAAGTATGTTCATTTCCTTAGATACGAAGATCACTGGATTTGTGGTTGTAGATTCGACAAGCTTGTATGAAGATGAGATTAGAAGTGAGTGGGAGGACAGTATTGGGGCGAGTGAGTACCGTTATACTTGGTTCCCTTCAAACCCTGGTGAACTTAAAAGTTTGAAACTTAACGGAGCTATCGAGGGTAGTGGTTCGGTAAGAGTTACTTTAGTTACTGAGGATTCGGAGTATTTGGTTTACAAACAGGGAGCTGTTTTTGCTGAGAGTATTGTTTTAGAAGAGACTAGTAATGCTTCGTTGGATCTTTCGATTGTTGCTTTAGAAAGTGATCAGATTTTGGAGTTTGCTCCATCACTAGTTGATGCACCTACTGGTGAGAATCTCTGTAGTGTTTGGGAAGTCAATGGGGAGCGAGTTGCTTGTTATGGTAGCGAGGGATGCTGTACGTTTGTGGGGTTACAGTATAGTGGCGAATGGGACAGTTCGTTTTTCTTGTCATTAGGAAGATATGGTTCAGTAAAGGAAAACAATGTAGTGGGTCAAACTATTCTTTATGATGTTGATCTTTCTATTCCTAAGTCGCATATACAATACTCGAACAAGGTGGCTACTCGTGCTATCTTTGAAACTGATTCGTTGGAAGAGGTTTGTGTTGACACGTGTAGTTTAGATAGTTTGAATGCTAGTGCCTACACACTTCGAATTGAGGTTGATAATGCAACGCTTCGAATTGAGAGTATTGATTATGGGATTACGCAGCAGCTTACTATCCCGGATACTCCACCTGTTCTTGAAAGTGATATTGCTAACGTTACGGTCTATGAGAATTATACTGCAACTGTGGATCTTTCTACTTATTTCAAAAGTGCTAGTGTACTATCTTACAGCGTTTATGATTCGGAGGATATTTCATTTATTGTTGAGGGAGATATTCTTACTATCACTCCTGAGCCTGGATTTACGGGAACTCGGGCTTCATTCGTGACGGCTATTGAAAGCTATTTGACAACGGTTTCTAACATCTTTAGGATTGAGGTTGTTTCGAAACCTTTGACTCAGGATGATGTTGTTGTTACGGAGCAGGTTGAGATGAGTCCTGTTCGTATTAATGCTCCAGTTCGATGGGTGAAACGAGTTACTGCTGAAAAAGTGGTGACTAATCTTACGGTTAATCTTTCTCGGGATTTGATTAATGTTACTATCATTGATACGGTTACTACTCTTGATTTGGATGCAACGAAAGTTACTTTGGTAGAGGGGAGTGTCAGGAGAAATCTGAGCGACTACTATATTGAGAAGGAAGTTGAGAAGATTGAGCTTGTTGAGAGCAAGCTCCAGGATGAGAAAAGAAGTATTATCCGGCAAGATCCCACCGCTACCTGGGAGGTACGATTAATTAATGAGGAACTTCTTGTATTGCAGAATGAAAAGAATAGGATTACTGGTGCAGCGACTGTTAGTAGTGATGAACAAGGCATATTCACTCAATTTGTTGAATGGATATCAGGAAGTGCAATCACTGGATTCGTTGTAGCTGACAAGGATGCTCCATCAAGCGAGAGTAGTTTGGTTATTGAACAGGCGGTTGATTCTGTAGAGATTGAATACTATACTCAAGGACCTGTTGCTGTTGAGCAGAATATTTCTATATTACGAAAGCAGATACATATTAGCTCAGATATTCACTATGAGAATATTCTTGCATTTAGTTTTCTGGAGACTGAAATACATCAGGATAATGTGGTGTTGTATCATGTTGTCAATGATAGTAGGGAGCAGGTTTCTTTTGATGCATATGATTTGAATAATAACAGTTTGATTGATTATATGGAATGGGTTGTACCTCATCTCTCGAATCAAACCTATGAGATTACGTTGTCTGTGTTGAATGTACAGAGTTATCCTCCCCTAGGAGGTAATTGGACGGTTCGCTTTAACACTACTGGGATTGCTAACTTAACTATTGCTGCTTGGAATCAGACAACCTATTCTGAAATGTACTTAGACAGTCCTTATTCTAAAAATGATTTAGAACCGATTGAGTTACGATGCAGTGATGATGTGTTGTGGAGTAAAAATAAAAATAGTTCGCAGGAGCATGTTCGTTTTGTTACAGAGAATGGGACTGAGCTGCTCTTAGAGGATACGTTTAATCAGAGTATGGTAATTGTTGCGATTAAGGTTATCAATTATTCGTGTGAGACCACTGGATACCATACGATTGTTGAATTGACTTCTGGAAAGCACGATCAGCAAATTACTTTTGGAAATATTACCTCGTACGCTAAGAATGATGCAGGTGCAGGATGTATTGCTTCTGGTTATACTGATGGGACGGGGCAGGCATGTAGTCAGTTGGGTTCGTGTAATGGCCCGCCTAGTGTTTGTTCGACTTGGGATAGCGATGAACCTTCTTGTACAGGTTCAGGATGCGATTGGAATGCAGGACCTCTTACCTGTACGGGGACTCCTAATGCTTGTGAAACGACGTACACCGATATGGCGTCTTGTATGTATGGTTGTATGTGGAGTACGGGTACGAATGATACTTGTATTGATACTGATGCTGATCAGACGATGGAGTCAACGGACGGTTGTCATCTTTCTGCAGGATGTGTGGATCACGTTGGATCGTCTTGCAGTTACTATTCTGGTGGTGAATCTGTGGGGATTTGTACGGATGGCACTACTGGATTTCAGTGTACTACTACTGGTACTGCTTCTGGCGAATATGGCACAGGTATTTCAGGGGGTAGTGCTGCAAATTTCCATAGTGGTAATGAAAATGCTTCTTGTAATGCTGCAGATACCATGGAAATTTGTAATAGTGCTGGTGCGTCTCTCGATCCCACGGGCGAGGGGGTTTGTGATAGTACTAATGTTTGCCAGACTATGGGTTTAGTTACCTTCGATTGTATCGATACTACTTGTTCTGTTACCGATATTACTACTAGTTCTGGATCAACATCGTGTACGGATACGTACGCTTGTGATAGTGGTGTCACCGGAGCTGGTTGGGTTCAGGATGGGATATGTGCCACCTCCTGTGTTACTTCAGGTCATATTTGTTATAGTGATCCGTCGTATTATGATGGTGGGTGTGGAGGTGATCCTGCTTTTTGTAGCGAGGGCGATCCTTGTGATGCAACGCTTACCGATGGTAATTTTGATTCGACTTATGGTACGTGTGGTTCGGGCGCTTGTGTTGCAGCTTCTTCAGGGGTACTTGTAGATTTACCTGATGTCGGAACTTTGGGATATTTTGCGAATGGTTCAACTGACAGCTCGATTGTGGAGGGTACCACCTATTCCAATAATCAGGAGATTAACTTCACACATGCTACCTGGGGATTACGTGTATCGATACACGCTAACTTCACTACAGGTGTTGTGAATCTTACTAATATGAGTATTAATCAGGACGAAAGAACGACGGTACTTAACATTACTACTGTTACAAACGTGCTTAGGAATCACACTCTTTTCGTTCCTTCTCGAGAGGGGACTGGAGTCTTTGTCTGTCCTCATGCAGATACTCTTGAGAATGTAACTCCTAACTGTCCTGATCTTGTTGGTTTCTCAAATGATGAGTTAAATACTGGCAGCACTATTAAACGAGGAGGAGTTATTGTAACGCTATTGGATTACCTTAATCAAAATGAGAGATATATGATTACGAATCTCTCTGGTTCGGGCGCTCAAGAGAATGTTGCGGGTTGTGGAGGGACACTCGGTACGTTCAATCAGAATTATACCTTAGTTAAAAATATTGCATCTACTTTCTATTATACCTGTTTGACCATCAACGCATCGAATGTAACGTTAGATTGTGCTGGATTCAATATTACTTATGCTAATGGGGGAGCAGGCGCAGGAATTAATATTTCGAAAGCGAACAACGTTAAGATTCATAATTGTGATGTTCGGCAGAATACGGTTGGTACGACTCAGTCAAGTTCTCCTGGAATTTTGTTACAGTTTTCAAATAATACTATTATTGAAAATACTACTGTCTTTACCAATGGGAGTACTTCTGTAGGAATCTACATGGATGATAAAAGTAACTATAACATCCTTACTAACCTGTCTATCCAGGTGAAGGGTAGTAACGGTGTTGAGATGCATGGGACTAACAATGTGTTGAATTATAGTATGATTAACGTGGCGTTTAATGCGGGCGGTTATGGGGTGTACTTGAATAATGAAAATAATTCTATCGATCACAATACTATTAATGGAACTGATAGTTCTTATGGAGTTTGGGTGTTTTCTAGTAGAAATAATATTACTGCGAACAGGATTGTAGTGGAAGAGGGTCCTTCTTCTGGTATCCAAATAGAAGCAGGAAATAATATTATTCGAGGAAATAATATTAGTGTGAAATCGATAAGCACCACCTCATCATATGGTATTTATATCAACGGTGTTGATTTCAATAAGATTTATAACAATACTTTTGACAATGTAAGCGGAAGTGCTATCCATTTCTATGGTCAGAATCCGTATCCTGAATACAACAACATCTCTAATAATACGTATCGTGATGTGCGCGGGTATGATTTGGAGGTACCTGCCTCATCAAGCATATATTATAATTGGTTTATTGACTATGGGTTTAGCAATTACTCTATCTCTTCTAGTTCATCTAAGTTGATCTTTAAAAGAAGCGGGGTAGGCATTATTGATTTTACAGAGAACTTGGTTGGCGATGCTGGAGTTAACCTTTCACAGGATGTTCTGATTAAACATAACTTTGCAGGTGTTAACAGTGAGGCAAGAACATTTATGAATGCTTCTACAGGGCCTTCCAATATTACCTTGTATACCATCGGAGCTCAGGGTGTGATTAATCATACTATCTTGAGAGATGGGGCGGTTTGTAATACCTCTACAGTTGTTGTTTGTACTAATTATACTCGGTTGAATGATGACACCGTAGTCTTTTCGGTAGAGCATTTCTCTAACTATACCATTAATGGGACTCCGCCTACAGAAGCACATGCAGGATGTATTGCTTCTGGTTATACTGATGGGACGGGGGAGGCATGTAGTCAGTTGGGTTCGTGTAATGGCCCGCCTAGTGTTTGTTCGACTTGGGATAGCGATGAAC
>JAQBWB010000085.1 GCA_027623355.1 Nanobdellota archaeon
CTGGTCAAGATAAACAAGAGCCTTATGACCTGAACCAATAACTGCTATTTGATCACTCTGGATCTCACCAAAAGAATTAGTGTACTTAAACGTTTTATTCGAAAGATGAAGATAGAAAATAGTAAGCGAAAGTAGCATACAAACTACAAAAGCAATAGTAATACTAATAGCCCCTTTCTTATCCATAAATATACAACTCCAATCGATAGGCTAAACTCCCACCTTGCCGCAAGGGCAGGACAAATTCAGATGAAAAAGCAAGGTTCTTCCGCTGGCAGACAGATACACACTGTTCGCCAATAAAAGTATCATTAACGTACACCTTAAATTCATAGACCATGCCGGCGTTTTTCAAAGCCTTATCGATACTTTCGACAATAACCGATTTCCGTTTTAGGGGATCTTGCGAACTTAAGAGCTCCCTTAAAGGAGACCCATCAACATTTCGATGTAACAATCCTAGGACTGCAGAATCAAAAGATTGACTTTCAAAGAGGTTTTTAATTTCAAGTTGTTTGTTTTGGTTAGTAGGCTGAGCACACTGGCTTACAAAAAAAAGAAGTGCCAAAATAATGAAGACCTGTCCAGTCATCGCGATCAAATCTGCACCATCACCTCGTTTGTTGATACTCATCTTTTAAACACAACTCCTGCACTTAATTTGCCATCCTTCCCATCAATAATAATAGGAACCTCAATAAGAGATCCACCATAGTAAGAGTAAGGATTCGTATAGACCGAGGTTGCACTATCAAAAAGATCCCTATTAACCACAACCGATCCCCCAGGAACACTAGTAATAGACGCAGCAAGCTCACTATCTTGAGGAACAAGTTTAGTAAACGCTTCCTGATCAATTTTCTTGGGGTCTACAATCCAAGGATAAACACGATGAGTCAAATTATCCTCATAGAAAACGGAATGACGACTAAAAAGGAGTCGATTTTCAAGCAAATGATATTCTATATTATGGGTATTCGATGCATATCTAAACGTATTAAGGAGCATAGATGAAAGCAGCGCTATAAAGACAATAAAGAGGATAGTACTTCCAATACCATACACTACAGTAAACCCAGCAAATCCTTTTTTGGAAGATCTCATAGGTATCAACTCATCCCTCCAGCAATACTGCCTGCAAGAGCAGAAAGCAATCTTGTTTCTGTAAGCATAACTACACTTTCTGCGCTAGCCAGATTACCAACCTCGAGCAGAATCCCTGGAACCGTAGGAGTAAGATAAAAAGGAGTACTTTCTTCATCTTCTAGATCCTCAAAGTAACCATCTTGCAAAGGAATCAGAGAAAAACCATTGAAATTCAAAGAGTTCTGCTGGATAACATTTTTAAGAATACTGCATCCTAAAGCACGAGAAGCCTTCTGAACATCAGGAGTTGCGTTGGCAAGATAATAGGCCTTAAGAGTATTACTAGCTTCCTGTCCCTTTTGAATATGGATGCTAAGAACTGCATCAAAGTCAGTAACTTGCTCATCAGAAAATGTTTTACGAGAATCTCGATCCTCACCTTCAAATCCATTTCTAGAAAAGGAGACCGTAACAGAATCATCAACAGCCAATAGTGATGCTACTGAACCAGCCAAACTAGAAACAAGATCCTTCTCTTTTTTCTCACCCTCAATATTTCCTTCATCTTCGCCACCATGTGCAGCATCCACCAAAAGAGTAGAGAATGTGGGTAAATCATCTTGAGAACAAGAAAGTGTATCAAAAGAAAAGCCCAGGCTTGCGCGCTGATCCTGAATAAAAATGCCATCTTGAATACGAGCAAAGAGAGGTTTTACGGGAATCTCCAGGCTATCTTTAGAAGCAGTTCCCTCAAAAGAAGGAGTCAAAGAAAGCTCATTAATCACCACATTACCATCAGTCAACAAGGGGAAGCTTGACCTAAACTGAGTAGCTGTTGCAGAATCCCAGACCTCGACCTTGTCTTTAGCGAAATTAAATGAGAACCACTGAGTATCTTTATCGTAAACAACAGCCATCGCACCAGGACTAGCATATAGCGCATCAATCACATTGGCCATATCAGCAACCAGAAAGTTTTTCTCAAAAAAAGTATTTTCCTGAATGTTAGAAAGTTGTGCAATGATGGGGGCGAAGGCAAAGACCACCACGAGCAACACACCTAAGATAGAGAAAAGAAGAAGTGCATCTAACTCAGAGCCTTTTTTTTGCATAGGTACATAACTCAAGAAAGACTTTAAATAAGTTGTGATGCGTTAGTCGTGGGTAATGCTGATACTATATCGGGCTACGCCACTTTTTGATTTCTCTAAGGCGATTTTTTGAACGAACAATGTTGGAGAACCATCAATCTCTTTCGGAGCATCCGCCTGAACGAAAGAAATCTGTTCACCAACCTTAGATCTCAAATCTATACAATAGGGCTGCCGATGGGTATTAGGTGTAAAAATAAGACACGCGCGTGCTTCCGGAAAACAAGTCTTAGCTATCCCTACATTTCCTTCAGAACACCGCGTATATGTTTTAATGAGATGGCCTTTAGCAAGAATTAAGGGGAAGTTTGTTTTTCCCGCCTCCACATCAAGTTCCTCAAGATAGTGAACAAGAATCTCGAACCGATCTATAGAGTCACTTTCAATACTAGATTGCTTAATCGTCGAACAAGCCCTAGCCAATGCAGGAATGAAGAAGATAAGAAACATTATGAGAACAGTCATCTGAAGAACCTCGGCCCAAGGCTGATCCAGAATACTTCCACGTTTACTAAGGATTATTTTACTTTCCATTTTGGGTTAAACCAGTGGACTCATAGCACTTGCCTTTTCCACAATCCGGAAAATCTCCCACTACCAGAGTATGTCCCTCCATAGGTTTATCGCTGCACTTTCTTCCTCCAAGGAAGGATTGACATGCTTTA
>JAQBWB010000020.1 GCA_027623355.1 Nanobdellota archaeon
AAGAAGTAAGAATTTGTTAGTTTAATAGATTGTGAGTTACGCCGCTATGTCCAATTCCTTAAGACGTGGATCGGTAGGACTCGGTTTCTCACGATTCATCACCTTTGGACCAAGAATTTCCTTCTCCTTCTGGCTACCTGCAGGAAACAACCGCTTTATGCGAGCCAATATCCTGTCCTTATTCTCTGCAAGAAACGCACCTTCATTGTAAATCTCTTCTAATTTCGTATGCAACTTGAGCATAATCTTAGTCCTATCGTCGATACTTTTGTTATTGAAATGAAACCAGGCTTTGTGAGCAGTAGGATATAATAGGGGAATCTTCTTCCGTATCTCCTCAGAAATCTCCTCAATCTCCCCCTCAGACAGAGACTTTCCAAATCCTTGCGTACCTTTGTACAGCTCAGATGCCAATTTCTTGATATCATCAAGAGCCTTTTGTTTATCCTCTGAAGCATGAACATTCTTTTTAGCCTGCTTCTCAGCATCTGCAAGCTTAGCCTCCTCCTCCTCCAAAACTTTGAGCATTCTCTCGGATATCTTCTCCTTCTCCTTCTCAAGCTTTCTCAATGCATTAAGTTGTCTATTATCTCCACCATGGGTTAGGCTCTTGCCGATCTGAGCTCGGATATGAGCTAGATGGGTGAGTTCCTCATTAATAAGAATCCTCAATTCACTAATCTCGAACTGAGCTAGTTTCTCTTCTTCATGATCACAATTCTCCTGCTCATTGGCCTCACTCTTAAGCCTGGAATAAAACTGCTCTATCAAGGCAAGTTTATCGGCCAACTGCTTCAGTTTTAGTCCAATCTCCCTCTTTTCCCCATACAATCGAGTCAACATCTTCTCATCATAAGGCAATCTCTTCTGTTTTCTCTCCCGAAGTTCTTTAAGTTCGAAAACAAAGCGATCTTTCAACTGCATAAGCGTGTTAACGTCCTGAATCATCAACGAAATCTGTATCTCAATATTTTTTTCAGAAGCCTGCATAAGCATATCTCCCTCAACCTCCCAATGACTTACTCTTTTACCTATTGTCGCAGCCTTCTTCAAAACAGCATCCGACAACAGCTCATCACGCCTCTCCTGGTGTGGATCACCACTGACCCTATTTCTTTTAATACGCCTAAACAATTCAGCAATATCCCTCACTCCAGCTTTTGTCCAACTCTCCCCAGAAGTTTTACTATGACCCCACATAAAGACCTTCCCGATTGTAGCAAAAGGCAACTTGATAACACTCCATAAAAATCCACCAACCCTACTTTTTTCACCGATATTTCCACGAGTGTTACTATGGGTTTTCCAATATCCAATAAACAAAAAGATGAAAGCAAGAATTGCAATAAGACTGATGACATTCGTTATCTGAGAACTAAGCGCAGCATTAACTAATGGCAAAGATAACAAAAAGACAAAGAATATTGTTTTATACTTCATAGCCTAACCCAAACAAAAAGAACTTATTAATCTTTCCTTTATCCGTATGTGCATAGCATCCTAAGGTCGAAATTCTTTCACCTTCAAAAGCAGGTGCGTTGCGAGGGGTCGACCCCCTCCGAGGACGCAGCACCTTCAAGGAATAATCTCAGGAATTTCGAAGATGGTTGCTTTAGCAGCCTACGAACGCTAGTGACTATGCTATGCACATACCTTTATCCAACATAACTCATTCGCTTACGTTCACTAATGTCCTGAGCCTTCTTACTTTGAGATAAAATCCCGGATAATTTATGTTCAAACTGCTCAGCCTGCTTCTGCAGAGGTTTCAAATCCGTACGGATACCAAGATACTTGTTCATCCCTTCCACAACCCGCGCAGCAGCTTTACTGTCCGGCATATTCGAAGCCGTATCCGCAAAGAACGACGTCACTGGAAGTTTCTCAGACTGTAATAATAAAGCGCCCGTAACACCCATAATAATGCCCTCTTTCAACGGCTTCATCCCATAGTGTTCGAGCAATTTCCTATTTTTCTCCTGGTTAGTATAATAAAAAGCGCTTGAAGTAACCTTCATTCCCGGACTTCCAACTCCCTCTAAACTTAATATCTCCTTTACCGAAAGTTCCTTAGCCAACGCCACCAAAGCCGTAGCCAATTCCCATTCAAATCCGGTTGAAGCAGTAATAGCATGTAAAATAACCAAGTTATGTTTTTTATTATGAAAAATACCAAGA
This sequence comes from Nanobdellota archaeon, assembly GCA_027623355.1. Lineage (GTDB taxonomy): Archaea > Nanobdellota > Nanobdellia > Woesearchaeales > JACPBV01 > JAQBWB01. The sequence continues at coordinate 2,179 of JAQBWB010000020.1, forward strand.
GGCTCAACTAATTTACCTTCGTGAATCGCAACTAAAGGAGGCATACCATCAATTATCACACGTCCAATCTGCTCACATTCAAGCTGATCTATCAAGAATTCAGTAGCAATCGTACCCACTAATCCAAAACCAGGAAAACCCTCTATTAATGTACATCCCTTAGGCTTTTTCTGCAATTGAATCTTCATCTACGACCTCTTTTTACTCAAAAGTCGCTTGGGTTCAAAGCCCCGCTCTTCAGAGCGACTTTTGAGTCTAAAATTCCGAATGGTAAAGCCCCGCTCTTTAGGGCAGGGATAATTCGGAATTTTTTTACGCAGCACGCTTTGAAAGAGCATGATTAATTTTCTCTCTAGTAACTCTCTCTTTTATATCTATCGTTTCAAACTCATTGGACATCCGTTTCTGCTGAGTTCTAATCTCATCTGTCAATTCACCGTAATGAGTCTTCACCTTAGCATAGCGTGCTGTTAACTCCAACATCATGGCATGCCTAGCAAATCGCTGCAACTGACTATGCACCCGTACTTTAACCGTCAAGGCATGCTCAAAAATAAGTTTAATATCCTCGGCCTCAATCTCACACAGCTTAAACAACCGTTTTTGCGCAACCTCATCCAAATCACCTTTTTTTGATACTATTCTACGCAACTGCTTACTCTTTTTCGCTATCCCTTTCAAAGCCTGATCTACCTCGATTGCCTCTCGTTTGATCAAACTAACAAGACCATAGTTAGAACGCACCGAAAGCCGCTCTTTAATGTAAGCTGGACTGAGTGTCCCTCTTTTCTGTGCCTTCCCTACCTGATCAAGGCCATGAATTTTTTCAGCAACCTCGTCAATATGTGAAATCGTCTCATGTAACGTCTCTAAATAGGATTCATACTGTCTACTATCCTTTTCAAGCAGTTTTCCATCCTTCTGCATTTTTTTGTGAGTGAGCTTAACCTTTCCGAGCTTCTTATGGACATCACTCATCAACGTCTCCAGTTTCTTCCTATCTTTAGCTAAAAAACGTTTATCTTTCTCAATACGTTTCAATAACCAAGAACAAGCCTTTTCAACCTTTTTTCCAAAGCCTATCAGCACCATTTCCTCGCGATAGAGCAACGAACTAGCAGAAAAAACAATCATATCGAGGTGATCCAAAATTATATCTATATGTGACAAGAAAGAAGCACCCTGGCGTTTGGACAACTCTGAACCAACATCCGGAATCTCCTGGTCATGCTTTCCAATACCTACTGAAGCCTTAACAATAGCATTACAAAAAATCTCAGAAAACTTAGGATTCCATTTATACCGAAAGACCATATCACATCTCCATCGCAAAGGTGGCAACCATCAAAAAGCAACCCAAGATGATGAAAATAACGTTAAAAATAATTCCAGAAACAAAATCCATAGCAAAAAATCCAGAAACCTTTCCAAACTGACCCAAAACTTTCAATACTCCAATGGTTGTAAATACTGCCGCAGTACCAAATGAAATCCAACCCACAATATTTGAATTAGTAATCTCAATAACAGAATTAATAATCAGGTAAAATCCTCCAACAGCAACAACCCAAGACAATAATGCAACGGGAAAGTTAAATGCAAACCATTCAGGACCAACACCGAAAGTAGAAATCAACGGCAAAGCACCCAACAAAAGGATAAGCGTGCCAACAGCACCACTAATCCAATCTTTCATATCCATTAATGCCATCTAATATGCCCCTTTTACTATGAATTCAATAACTGCAATATGAACTTCTGAAGATTGTCAGCGTGCCCCTTGATACTCGCCTTATTTTTCTTAAGTTCTTCCATATTCTTCATACCCATCGTTTCAGGAATAAAGTGATCAAGCATCAACTGTTCATCAACTTTCTGCTCATCATAAAGAATATCTACAACAGCCCTCAACAAAAGGATGTCATACATGAATATTTTGTAAGTATGTTTAATAACATTCTCTACATGATCGAATAATTCAGTAAACTCATTTTTAACTGTTTTCTCGAGTTTCGTTTCTTGCTCATAAAGTTCATTGCGAAGTCTCAGCAACATGTCCCTCTTTTTCTCCTGTGCATGTTTAATAGCATCCTTATCAGTTTTTTCTAAAGAATGCACGTTAGCTACAATACTTTTTCGAGGGCCATCACGCTTTTTAAAAAATGCCTCGATCTTATCAAAATCCTCCCCCTCCCCTTTTACCTCTCTACGCAGCTTACTTATGGCTCCGAAGCGCAGAATAGTCATCTGCAACAAGCTTTCAGGACTAGCCTTGAACGCCAAACTCACAGCAGTTTTGCCCTCCATCTCCACCGAAAAGCCCAACAATGCCTTTCTGTCACTTTTCAATTCGGCACGGAACTCATTCATAATCGTCTGAAAACGTTCAGTCACGAATGAATCCAACCACTCAGCCCCTTTCAATAGTTTCTGGAGTTTTTTAGTAGAGGTTGCATCTTTAGTCTTTGCAAGCAAATGCTTCATTGCAACCTCATCCTCTTGCAAACTTTCCTGAGCCATTCTCACAAGAACACGTAATTTGTTAACAGACATTCTCAACAAAAGAAAGTTACGATATCCTAACTTGTAACCATGACTATCGGCATCCTTAATCTTCTCATCAATAGAAACCATATCCTTTTCAATCTTTTCAATATCATGGTTAGCAGAATCCTTTTTCCGATCTTTAACTCCCTTCTTGAGATTCTGAACATCCTGAGAAAGATGCCTCCACTCGTAAGCCATAGCCAAGAAAGCAAAAGTAGGACTAACATTCTTTTTTGCTAATTGTCCACCTAAACCTAAATCAGCCATATTGCATCACCTTAAAATTCATTAACTCATAACTCACAATCAAAATATATAAACCTTTTGCTTTTGGTGTTAATTTGTGAGGGGTGAAAGTTAAGGAGGATTTTCAGATCTCCTCTTTGCATCAGATTCCCTCTTAGATTTGAAAGCCTTCGCCCTGTCTGTGATAGGGGGCCAAGAAAGTCGAGCAAATTTATGCATAATAGGGGAGTCATCTGTAGAATCATCTCTAAATATTTCTCCTGCGGAATTTATCTCAATAATGTAGGGCAAAACCTCTCCAGTCTTTTCATCTTGAGTCAACAAAACATCCATAGCAATTACATCGAATGCCAAGTTTTTACTAGCTCTACCTGCCCTCTCAAAAACAGCATTTAAAGCGTGGAAGCATTCATGCCTTATTTTTTCAATAATCTGCTCAGAATCTAGATTAGTGTAGTTCTCCAAATAGTCCTTAAGGAAAAATCTATCTCGCTCACCTTCAAAATTATCCTGGGGGAGCTCGGATAAAGGATCATCAGGATTCCCCGTGTAGTTAGAACCTGCTGAACGAGTATGACTCAAAAGATAATTGATATTTCTCATCCCACCAGATTCTACAATTGGCGTTAAGATGGTACGCAAATTTGACTTTTTCCCATTTATCAGGAATGGATTAGGAATCAATTCTTGAACAACGACCTTGTTCTTTTTCTGAATCTCATCTCTAATTTCCTGGGGAAGCGAGGTTGTTAACAAACTCCGAAGCTCATCTGGAGTCTTCTCCAAACCCAAGAACATGATTCCATGACTATGTATGCCTCGACTAGGTTTAATTACTGCTCCCTTGAAATTTTCTTTTTTTAGATCAAGCAAGGCGGCAATAATTCCATCCTCACTGAAAGGAGTGTATGTTTTTGGACGGTTAATCGATATTCGATGCTTAGAGTAATAATTCCGAAAGGCAAATTCAGTCAATACTTTAGATTGAACAACATCGATGATCGGCTGAGTAATCAATGTAGGTCCCCCCTGTTGCTCAAACCAATGCGAAATATTTCTTGCAAAGTTATACTGAGTAGAAGCATCTCTTACTCCAGCCGAGATTAATGATTTATACCCAGGACTTCCCTTATCCAGATTTCTTCGATTCATATATTTCTTCCTCAATAAATAGTCCACCGTTAAAGCAATTTCATTTTTTTCGACAAATGTACTTGCCTCAAGCAAGATACCTCTGTGAACAGCAAGACGACCACCGAAACAATAAAGGTTCTCTATATCGGCAACTATGATGGTGGCATCTTTGAAGAATTGCGAGCTTTCTAGCAGCCTCCTGGCATCGAGTCGCGGAATTTTATCGAGAATATTCTCTCGAGCTTTATTCCACGAAATATCAGCAAGGATAAGGATAGTAGGAGGAGACATAGTTTCGGGAGGAACAATCTCCTTTTGAGGATACTCGACAGAGAAATCCTCCGAACTAACCCCAGACGGAAGAATCCTAGAACTAGCATGCTCTTTGCAATAACCTAACAAATTCTGAGCCACCTCTTTCATTAAAGGTTGCATAAGATTAAGCTCAAAGGGACCTCTAACTCCAGGAGAAATATTAACTTCAATAAGCACATCATGCTTTTGACCCCCCCATTCAGATACAGAAATATCAAATCCAAACCACTCCCAAGCACTTTTGTAGAGTGTCTTGAATCTATCCCACAATTTTCTAACAATTTCTGAAGAAGTTTTATACTCAGGATGAGAGAGGGTATAATCACTCACGATATTGAAGAGGTTGACAAAATGAAAATTAGCTCGGAACAAATCCCGTATCACAAAATGAGACGCCTTATCCACTCGATCTTCCTCCTCACTAGTCAACTTCACAACGGATCCGCCTTGAGAGAGATTGGCAGTATGGTTTGTTGAGTCCGAGGAGACTCTTTTGTATGCCAATACCTTTTTACCACCGGATGCGAGCACACGTATATCAAATGATTTGTCTTCTGTATCTTTGAGAAGAATATACTCTTGAACAAGATACCTCTCTAATGGACCATCTCGACTCCTAAGATCCTCAACACACGAATTGATATTCTCATGGAACCTAATCCCTTCTCCTAGAGATCCACGCCTAGGCTTGACAACAAATTTTATAGGTGAACCCAACCATTGAGAGTTATTCCCAAATTTCTGCACTACTTTATCTCCCATGGTTTCCAGGAGTTTCTCATCTCGAATAGCATCAGAGCCAAGAATCGTCTGTGGTAAGTAGTAATGTTCAGGGTAGATTTCAGCATAACTCCCTTCTTTAGCCCTTTGTTTTCTTTCTTCCCAACGCGTTCTAAGCCGAGATAATGCAGTGTAAGTAAACCACTTATCATCAGCAATCCGAGCAGCAGAGAGTGAAGAAAGCAAAAGGAGATTTTTAGATACAAAAAATCTAAATAATTTTCGATAGATGGTGTAAACACTATAATCTCCCTCCTCCTTACACTCAAATCCTAAGGCATCCAATAGTTTAAGTAGCTTACGACTTGACACTTTGATGTGTCCTCGAGGAAGATCTCTGGACTGTTCATCCATCCCACTATCCTCTCCAGTAGAGGATTCATCCCAAGAAGTCATGGGAGTATCATGAGCATCTCCAAGATCTTCATCAATGAGACTCTCGTCAAAATCTTCAGAATCTTCAGAATCTTCTCCACCTTCGCTCAACTTAGCAGAGATTGTTTTTCTAGAAAGAGCACTGTCCAGAATACAATATTCATCAGGTTTAATGTGAGTAAATCCTTCTTTCCTATCTCCCGTATGGATATACCCTCCACTAATAACCACCATACTGGAATTCCAGATTTCGACATCTTTCCAGTGAAACAGAACAAATGCTCCCCCCTCCTCATGCAAAGATGCACCTAACTCATTGTACATCTCTCTTAGGCTTTCAAAAGACTTATACAATTCGTGACTCTCTTCTTTACCATTATCTCTGAGAACAGGGATATGCGGTTTAGAGGACATAAAAGCTGACAACTTGTTAGGCCTCAGAATCCCTACAACATGCTTACCTTTAGCAATATTTTTTCTTTCTATGGTAGTAATTTTGTATATCTTCATCTTACTGGTCATATTAGGATTCCTCCTTCTGAATTGAATCTTCAATAATAATTGAACTATCAAGAGACAGAGCACTCAACCTTATCTTGCGAGAATCTACTCCAGGCCATAATTGGTAATGGAATAGGCAAAATCCTTCATCATTTACAAATGATTCTTGGGGGTTAATATCCTCTACCACATGGCCATTGCGAATAGACAAGAAAGAGGAACCATCTTTATGTTCAACAACACATGAAATTTTTACTTTTCGAGATAATTCTTTGACGAGGGAAGCACCTTGTTTTATCATTGCCTTTATTACTATCACATCCCGTTCAGGAACATGGTCTAAACGATACTCGAAGGTGGTTTCCCCATCATTAACTTTTCTATTTGAATTGTGGTTTAATATCTTGAATGCCAGCCTATAAGATTCGGCATTTCTCTCCCCATCACCTCTAAGCCAATACAATAATTCAAGAATTTTCTTAACCTCCTTAATTTCATCGTGAAGTTCTTTCGTAATTCGCAGGAGAACAGGTAAGCCAACGCCATTGTACGCTTCATTAACTGCAATCAATTTACGATGCTCTGGAGAGATGACCCTAATGAATGGCTCAATTTCAGAGTTAACGAAGCGTACAATGGCCTCTAGCGAACTAATGAGTTTACCAAACCAATCATTTACCTCATTTTCATGCCAACGATACTCCACAAACATATTAGCAGAACGTATCAAATGTTGAAATTGCATAGCCATTCCGTAGATGGGAGGTTGCTTTCTATTTTTGGGATGGATTTCTTTTTGTTGGGGGGACAAGTTTTTCTCCTCCTTCTCAACCTCTTTCTTCTCTTCGTCACCCATAGTGTCTTGATCATAACCTCCAAATCGGGAGGCAACAAGATCTATAATATGTCTCGGCTGCTCAGTAACATGGTGAAGAAGTCTACCTAGTTCCGCTCGCCTATCTTTAGAGAGGATTTTCGACTGGATCTCATGGAGTTGATCCGTATTATGCTGCATCTTCATTCCTTGATAGAGGAGCCCAGATTCAAAGGCTCGAATTCTTGGGGCAACTTCAACAAGCTCGCCTTCAAAACTCCGAACTTCTGAAGAAGTATTGCTAATTTCTTTTTCAGTAGACTCCAATTTAGGCAGAAGTTTTTTCAGTTCAGAGAGACAGTTATGTGCTTTGGTTCCTTTCGTAGAAATGGCGAACCATCCTTCTTGCCCTTGTTCTACCAGCTTTCCAAAGGAGCGAAGGAAAAGTCCATGATTCTTAATTTTTTCAATAAGCTCACTTCTCTTGGAGATAACTTGCATGAGTGATTTCAACGCATCCTGCTTTTCTTTAAGCTTTTTCTCAAAGAAGGAAATCATTTCCTCTAGAGTGAGAGCGCCCCAATTATGTTTCCTTTCAGGTTCAGGATCTTCTTTAGCATCAGAGCCTTTCTCTCCAGGCTTTCTTTTTCGAAGATAAACTAATAGCAGGACTGCCAAGGCCAGAAGCAGTCCACCAATTCCAGTTTTCCCAGGGTTATCTGAAAAGTATCCTAAGAAGTTTGAGAAAAATCCATCTTCCTGAGAGCCTGTCTGCTCACCCTTAATAATCTCCTGCGCCCGATCCCGAGCCTCCTGAATCCGCTGAGGACTCGTTCCCGTAGAAGCACTCGTACCGCTCGACCCAGAAGAACCACCAGAAGAACCAGAAGAAACACCATCCCCCAACCCATCCAACCATCTAAACGGCCCACCTAATCCAGAAAGCACTCCACCCTCTCCCGATACTACGGCGCCGAGACCAAACAACAAAGCAGTAATCAAAAATGCAAGTAACAATGACCAGCCAGTCTTCTCCATACCCATCTTCATCAAGAGAGTATGCACTACAGCCATCACCATCAAGAATAATAATCCAGATGCAATAATTCCAAACCGAACCAAGGTAAAATTAGAAGTAATCACTAAGATGGTAGCAGATAACAAAGCAGCAGTCACCGAGAATGCAACAACAGGCCTATTAATTTCACCAAACGCTTTCTTAGCACCAATCATAAATGCGGAGAAAAACAACACAAACACGATCATAAATGCTAAAGACTTCTCATGCTGTTGCCATCCACCCGAAAAGAAGTTTTCAAGAGTATCAAGAGCGCCCGTAAAGGCCTCAGAAACAGAGGCAGCCTGGACCGTAGTAACAAGAAGCGCAGCTACCAAAATAAGAACAATCAATCGCATGTTCCTATTCATCTGCTAACCTCACAAATAACTTTCAAAATAAGATTCTCTCCTAATAACACATTACCGTTCTGCAACACTGCTAAAACACCAGATGCATCATCTCTAAGCGCACCAGTAAAATCTTGCAAAGACAAACAAACAACTGTAGCATTGGGCTTCTGTTCATGAACAATATTTTTCACTGACTCAGACTCAGAACTAATAGCAATTACCATCTTTCCATCATACAAAGCAGCATCAGCATACTCAGTTAATCCAGAAATTGTATCCAATGAAACACCCGATAGCAAAGTCATACTAGCAAGATGTTCTGCAAGAGACGAACCAAAATTAACCTCATAAAATAGTCCAGATCCAAGCTTCTCCGCAACCACCATCCCATTCTTTTCTAATTTCTTCAAAGCAGCGTGCGCACCAGGAGCAGAAATTGAAAGCCGAGAGGCAATATCTCGTATCGTAAAACGCGCAGAGAAATGTCTAACCAAAAATCCTACTATCACAAACTCATTCTTGCTAAACGATAACATGTTCGAATTTATCTAATTAAAGATAGATATTAGTAAGTTACTATTTAAAGATATCTGTTTTAAGTAAGAAAAAAGAAACAAATAGAACATTAATAGTTTGCTAAAGAAAAAAATATTCTAATTAAATATCTATAAGATTAGACATTAGTTAGAAAAAAGTAGACAATAGCATATACTTCTAACGAAAGAAATATTCACCATCGGTAGATAATAAATATTTAGTTACTTTTATATAGTAGTAATAATTCTTCCTACTTATGAAGCAGAGAATCTCCATCTCAGTAGATGAGGAAACCTTAGCACAACTACAGGAATCTCTACGAAAAAACAAACGGTCAGGAATTTTTAGAAACAAATCACATCTCATAGAGTATTCAATAAAAAAACTTATCGAGGAAGAACATGGCAGATGAAGATCTAGACCAAAGGGTACAAATAAAGGGTCAAGACCTGGAACATATAATCGACCAGACCATTGACGATGTCAAAAATCTAGCGGGCAAAGCCTACTACACTGCAAAAGCAGCAGCCCCAGTAGGATTAGCAGGCCTAGTGGGCGGTGCACCGCTAGCGATTGCTGCAGCCATTAGTGGAGCCGGTTTCGGCCTAGGGAAAATTCTCGGAAACTGGAAAGCAAAAGCCGAAACACTCTACAAAGACGTAGCTAACGAATTTACTGTTGGCGCAACAATAGGAATCGTACTAGATACCACCTTTAAAGGATTCACGCAATTAGGAAGTTATATAGCATCAAAAGCAGGATTTTGGGCAGGTGTTGCAGCCAAAGCCGCAATGGGAATTAGTGTAATTCCTCCCTTCATAGAACTTCACGAATACACAAACAGAGCACTCATCAGTGATTACGAAGCCAAACCTTGGGAACAAAGAAAAGAAGTGATGAAAGAAGTCACAACATACCTGGGCCTACCCATCGCAGCTAACTTCGCGCTAGTTCCACCAGAATTCAAGATAGCAACCTCTGCAGCCGTGAACACCACCTACGCCTACATGCAGGCAGGAAAAAAAGAAGAACCTATACAAGAGAGTGTTAACCCCCCATCCCGTACAACTTAGGCCAGATCGGTTCAGGAGTAGGATCAAATACGCGCAGATCCAAGAATCTTTTTACAACATCTCGCATCCGGTACACATCTCTCCAAAGCACCTTTTCCAATTTCTCAATCTCGCCGTGAATAATTCTCTTCTCGTAAATATCCTGAACATTCTTCAAAAACCAGTGATTCTTCCAATCCTCGTTGTAATCAGTAACAAGTTCTGCATTCATAAAAATCTCAATCTCCCCATACTGCACCGTAATCTTCTTACCCTGATGCACAATCTCTCGATCCTGAATATACACTCCATGAAAGTCAATGTTCAACTTAAATTGAAAGTATCCAGAATACTTCCCCTCAGGTTTCTTCAACGTCCGCCAGTACACCCACAATTCCTTTCCACCAGCGTGCAATCCTTTCTGGTAATAATTCTCCAGGTACAAATTCTCAATATAACGGTGCGCCTTTGAAGGGTCCCCAGCAGGCAAACCCTCCTCAGCAAACCAACCTTCCTCTAACAACATCTCATGCATCATCACATAAAGATTCTTCAGACTAAACACATCCTTGAATTTAATCCTCGTTTCTGGTAGTTTGTATTCTGGCATAGTATTAGGTTTTAGATTTTTTTTGAATAGATTCGATTACGGGATTCAAATTGATTTCGAAGGGATCCATACAAAATGATTCAGATCCTTTCATCTTTCGAGGACCATAGTCGAAGCCGCCGACCTCTTTAGCAATGATCTGCAATTCCTTGCGTATTTCGGCAAGACTTTTACCTTCGCTACATATTCTGTCAATAATAAACATAGAAAGCCCTCTTGAGGAGATGTGAGGTTCCTTATTTCCCCTCAATCCACCAACGTCATCATAATAAAATAGTCTACCTGCATGACTCCACGAAATTCCCTTGAGGAATTTAGGGGTGAAGGCTCGCAAATCGAACGATGGATTCGTTTGAGAGGGAGCACGCACCCCATGAATCCATTTTTCAGTGGTTCCATCTCGAATGCGCATCTTGTAATCCTGAGTTTTTGGCCTACGGAACTGATCCGAAGGAATTTCATTTACGAGCTTAGTTTTCCATTCATTGCCCAGAGCAGGAACTACCGATTGAATATACTCGATGACCGTTAGGCTTTTCGAATGCCATCGCCCATCTCGCAAATCATCGCGATAAGAATCCCATTCATTAGCAAGATAGGCAGCAATTTCGTGAAGTGGCAACTCGCGAATGAAGGATTTATCCACGCTCCGCCATTTACTTTGATCATCAGGAAACCGTTTGGTGTCAACATATACATATCCTCGCTCAGTGACCTCGAGTGGCTTCCCAAGATGATCTAACCCTGGCCTAAGTTCATCAACTATTTTTTCTCCATCTGGAGTTATTTTTCCCTTATGAGCAATGAAACCGTGCCGCGCTACATCGTCGAGAATGGTCCCATCAACATCAAATAATACTGGCTGAATTACCTTGTAAGTATGATCACAACGAGGAGGTACATGTTTAAATAAAGTAGCACGATAAGAATCATAGGATTCGAACAGGCCTCTCAATGCTTTTGAAAAAAAAGTCTCCGATCGCTTATCCTTCCCATAGATACTTTCTAGGGCTATGTTATCGTCGTTGGCGCGACGCTCACCCTTAAGCAATTGAAATTCCAATACCCGCATAACAGCTGTTTTGATGACCCCCAAGTGAGCAAGCATGCCTTCATGGCCAACAAGTGTGGGCTTGAAGTAGTCTAAGATTTCTTGAGCCTTTTGTGTGTAGTAGGTCGCCCACATATCCATATTGTTCGGTGAATAGCCAAATACCACTAAGCCCCCTTCAATGTAGCCATCTGGAAGCAAGACCTCTCGCGCCCTAGGGATGAAGATCTTAAATGTATGTTCAGTATGATCAGCTGGATTGCGAATGGTAATGGGCAGAGAGTCCACAACATGATGGCTTAGGGTGGACTCACCCTTAGTTTGATCTACCCACCCCTCACTATAATATTTCTTAAAAAATGTGCAAATTTCCTTCGTAGTGTAGGGGCCCAAATTCTTATAGGCCTCTGCAAGCTCTGGCATGAGATTTTCAATGATTTCAAATTCAGTCTCACATTTGTCGAGTTCGACCATCCGATGATGCAAGAGAGTGATGAGTGATTGCAATCGATTCCTGACAGGGAGTTCTCGATTTGAAGTCCGGTAGGTATGAAATTTGAAGCCTACTTTGTTGAGTACAACCTTGGCAGTATTTAGAGGTCCTTGTGTAAAAACAGACCGGCCGGAATCTTCGCGTGTCTTTTCGTTAGTTTGTGGATCTGCCAATTATTTCCCCTCCATTCGAGTGTATTGCTCCAACTGAATGCTGGCCCATGAGACTAGTTAAGTAAATACATTCCTTCTCCAAGGAATCCACTAACGTAAGCAATCTGTTTTTTTCTCTGATCATGTTGATCATGTTGGATTCCACAATGCCGAGTGAAGCCAATGTAGCCTGGAGATTGGCGACAACGAGAGCCCCATAGAGCAGCGAAAGTGGATGTCTATCCGATGCAGGAGGTTCTGGAAAAGTATCTCCTACCCGACTAGCATGTTGGGCCAGAGATATTTTTTGCTCATCGTGCTGCGCAATCTGCTTTTGAAATTCAACCGAATCAAATTCACTTATAAATTTTCTTAGTTTTTCCTCGAAGTCGAATCCGCGCTCCATGATTTCTTCTTTGAAAGGGGATTTCTCTATAAAAGATCCCACTACTTTTTCGAGTTTTTTTCGCATGTCAACAGAGGCCCCTATCAAGCGACCAATTTCAACTTCAACTAGGGAACCGATCTCCTGTAAATAGCGTAGCATCTGAGGAGATGAATTAAATGAGGATCTTGCTGTAAAGGCCAAATCGATCAAGACTTGCCGAACTTCGTGTTTGATTAAGTTGGTTATCTTAGTCGTGTTCCTCCCTGCGTGTTCAATACACCTTTCGAGGACTTGCTCCCACGCTTCATGATCTGCTTTAATTTCCCGATTGCTGGACAGTTCATCAGCACACCTGTCATCCAAAAAAATATTCCGCACATGTGAAACTAACTTTCCACTAGCCACCAAAAGGAGAAAAGTTTTCCGAAAGTATGTCCATTCAGGGTCGTAATGAACGCTATCTGAAATCTTCTTCTTTAAATCAACTAGATATTGTTTCTCAGTCAGTGCCTCAAGATACCTTTCCAAATTAGGGGGGGAAACAGTCACTCCTAGAGATCCTTCTATCTGCCTGAGTAAATCTCGCCACTGGCTTTTATCAGCAACGTTCGTTTCAGGAGACAGTCTATCATGTTGTATTTTTAACAATTGAAGATATGTTCTCAGTGGACTGTAGAGATCCGATATTCCTTGCAGGATAGCCCAACCTTTGAGCGCAGAATGAGACTTGCTCATCGAAAGAGACCTCTTGTATGTTCTCAATTGATCGTGAACATGTTGAAAAAATGCATGAGGTGCTAGAACTTCGATCTTACGAAGCAACATAATCCACACACCCTCATTCTCACCAAAAAGATGATCAACTTCCTTCGAGATGGGTAAGTAAGTGTCTTGATCAGAGGTTCTCAGAGAATCTAGTGAATGCGCCATCTCTTTAATAAGCTCAAGCTGATCCTTCTTCTGGTCCAGTATAAGGCTCATCAAATTGTTAAGGTTCTTCTCCGAGGACCGTGCAAGAGCTCGCCCACCCTTGTCCAAGTCATTTAAGAATTTCTTTTTTTGAGTGATGTACAAGCTATAGTGGTGTTTTACAAAGTATGCAAACCTACTCGTGACATCTTCTCGTGCACGGCTAGGCTCATGATGAACTTTCTCCGGAATCATCATTTCTTGGCCTCCGGATAATGACTGAATACGTTGCCTTGAGTTTGGTCGTCCCAGACAAAGTATCGCAATTGTTTATTGCCTGCCTCGTCGGCAAATCGGTCCAGGAGGCTCTTGAGATATTTACTTATTCCCATGGTACTAATTCTGGGGAAGGGGTCGTGAGGAGGTTCATCTATCTGTGACTCTTTGGTGTCTGTATAGGAATTTCTTCCTCGGTATATCGTCCGTCCACTATCTTTGAGAGCCTCTCGGTCGAATGAAGGATTTGAAGTAGTGGGAATCCCATGCATTTGTCGATCGACCGAGGCATAATTGAAGTTCTTTCGATCATGCACCGCAATATAATCTTCCGCAGTTTTACTATTGGGACTATGTCTCCCATCTCTCCATTGATCAATATATCCGCTCCATTCGGACTCTATATAGGTCAACATCGTCCAAAACTCAGGGTGCCGAACAATATCTTTGCGCCTTACTCCTTGAATCGTGACCGTTTTAAGTTCCGGTTTAAGTTGTTTGTGGCTATCAAATTCAGGTGGGGGCTGCGGAAATCGTCCAAAATTATTAAACAATTCTTCATTAAATCCGTCAACGAAAATACCATGACTATTGACCTCTCGCTGGATTGGCTCTTGAGAGGGAATATGAGAGGGATTAGCATCTCCAATCTCTTTAGGAAGACCGTGCATCTCGCCGAAAGGCTGATTCACGGAGAGATCAAAAGTAACTTCATAGTTGAAAATAGCTGAACCGGGTTTCGCAAATAGGAAGGGGTGAGCTTTTACGCCTGAAGCATTGTATTGGTCATAAACATACGGCTCATACATTGCAAACTTGTTGAGAAGACCCCGTCTTTGCTGATACTTGTCCGCACGATTACTCAGATCGAGAGTAGCTTTGTAAATAGCAGATATGTCCTCCACTGTCTTCTTGGTCGCAGCGTCAATCTCTTGACTCAGATTCGAGGGTTCGAATGCGTCGCTCAGATTTTCAATCCGTGCTTTTATAAGATCGAAATACTGTAGGAGCAACTCATGATAGGCGTTGGCACCGGATCCGGAAATCTTAGCGCCACGTTGAAGAATCCCCTCATTATTATAGTATCCATTGATTTGGTAGTTGTTCTCCTCAGTGCCTTCAAGCAAGTCCACATGTTTAATGAGACGAGGCCGCAATTCTCTTTCTTTACCATTCTCAGCAGCAACATATAGTGCCCCATTGCGTAACTCATCCATCGTAGAATCAAGACCTGTGACGGTAATTTTCTTTAGATCAATGTTGTGGATCTCTTCCTGGAACTGGTCGCGAAGTCCAGTGACTGCTCCCACTTTGCCCATATGTACTGCCAGCCGAAGCATGAAGTTCATCAGTACCATCGTCTCTGGCCAGATCTTTCTTAGAGTAAAGGACCACTCTTCGTTGGGTGTGCCTGCCCCAGGAGTAATATCCCTTATATTGATCATCTGAATGAGTCTGCGTATTCCTGGAACATCTAAAGTATTTGCCATGTCCCTCAGGGGCTGGGTTAGATATTCTGCGCTATTCTCCACGAATCCACTCTGTTTCTTTTTTCGCGATGCAATTACCGAGAGCCAAACTATGGCAACAAGGAAGATGATCAAATAGATATACATATTGTTACCAAATAGAGAGTATCCCTCAAAGGAAGTCCACGATAGCGCCAATTCAAAGAGGACGAAAATGATAACTTTCCAAATTCCTTTTGGAATTCTGCTGATGATCGACGATAGTTCCACCATTACTGCCCCTTCACCTTAAATGCGATTTCAATAATGGCTAGGACTACAATCGCTACCAAAATTGCACCCCCAGTAGATCCACCAAATGAGCTAATTGCTGACTGCTTTACAGCCCCAATGAAGGTACCTGCAACCGTCCCAGCAGAACCCTCAAATCCAATGATCCAATAGCCCACATAGAACACTAATCCAGCCGTTGCGAGACCTCGCGCATATACATTAGGAATAGACTCCTTAGTCTGTTGGTACAACATCCAACCTACAACAATCATCCCCATGATGACCAGCACTCCTCGGGTTACTCCCTCATTTGTAAGGTTGTAAGCAATCAACCCCGAAAGCAGAGGGGCAAGTATTTTACTCGTAGTATCTCCCGAACCACCAATCTTAAGAAAAGTAAATCCAGTATACAACAATATGAATGATACAATGAAGGTCATTAATTTCACAGGATTGCGCAATAATCCCTCTTCCCCTACGAAGAAGTCCTTGAACGGAGCTAGAGCATTCACATCCCAGATGAATTTGTATTTAGAAGTATCTCCGGCAGCACTCTTTCCAGGCAATAATGGACTAACAGAGAGAAAGTACACCATAATAATCAGGACAACTAGAGTGATTGTTTTAGTTTTCCCCTCAGTCTTTCCAAATTTCCAATTGTAGAAGAGAAGTAAAAGTCCAGAAATAAGGGCTGTATTGATAAGCACCTTGTAGTGGAAGTAAGTCTTTATGAAGCCCCAAATCCCTATACCTTTTAGTGTATCGAGTATCCCAGCCTCCACCATAATACTCAACCCAGCAAACAGTACCAAGAACAACGCTACCAAGTACATGCGTCTAAACCTCACCGTTTACCACCTTTCTTCAAATCTTTTAACAACCCAAGAACAGCTCTATCAACAAAATTTTTCAAAGAAGGAAAATCAAAGCGATGTTCACCATCAGAAATATACGACTCTATCTGTTTCTTCAAATCAGCATCTAATTTAACGGGTACGTCTTTCATTCAACCTGCGAGTTACTAATAGTAACTTAAAGTTACTTTATTTAAAGCTTTCTAAATAAAAAAGGCGGCAATGGCATGGGGGATGCATTAGGAGATGCGC
>JAQBWB010000086.1 GCA_027623355.1 Nanobdellota archaeon
CTTCTTCAGGTTTCTTCTTCCGTACTCCTGGCGCAAGAACCTTGGGTTCAGCTACTTTTTTTTTTTCTTCTGCTGGAGGCCGACTATACTTAGGTTCTGGTGCTGGGCGACTTGCGACTCTTCCACCTTGTGGGACTTGGATTTCTCCACGACCATACATAGAATCTTCTGTTGGTATTGCTAGTTTATTAGAAACTGTGCCGCGGCCGAGTGCTGTCATGACTCTAGCTAGTAATCCTTTTTTTTCAGGTTTAGCTGAAGGAACTGGTCTATCTCTATCCATAGAAGTACGTTTGGTTGGATTTTGCGCACCAAAAAGCTTGCTAAACAAAGCTTCGTTTAATCTCTTATTATAAAAGTCTTTCATGGATGTTTCCTTGTTTTTTACTACTGATCACCGTACTGATCATATACAACGTCGGTTGGGAAGTCGCGCTCTTTACGCTCGAGCGTGTGTCCGCCGGCAGATTTTGCTGCTTCGGCAGCTGCTTCAGCAGCTTTTCTTGCTTCATATTTTTGACGAAGAGTTTCCATATAATACTTTGTTGTTTCTGGTTTCGGCAATGGCTTGTTGTTTGTGAGAAATTTTCCTGTTTGAATTCCAGTTGGTCGATCATTTGGAATATCTTCAACTGCTGGGAGTACTGCTGGGAGTACTGCTCCAATGTCAACACGTTTGCCGTCTTTGCCGTACAGGTGTGGAGAAGATTTTTCCGCTTTATCAATCGCTGCAACCATAGGAGATATTATTGTGCCTGCTTGCTGCATCTGCGCGGCTCGTTCAGGAGTCTGAGCTTGCTCGGTCTGTAGGGGAACTGCTCTTCCTGAGGCTCCTCTGTTTGGATCAAATTCTAATAAAGTTATTTCATTCATTTCTCTAGGCTTCAATATACCTGTGATACCTATTGCTGCTCTTCCTGCCTCTAGATTTTCTCGTTTCCATTCAGGATGAAGTTCATTCCATGGAACATTGATATTGACTTCAGATCCATCAGAGACTTTTTGATTCTTGGTAGCTCCCGCACCTTTTGATTCTTCGTGTCCTTTTCTCCATGCTTCATGTAGAATAGAACCGAGCTGTTGTGCAAGACCTTCTTCATGGTCTCTCAAATTAGTTTCTGGATCACGGGGATTATCTTCTCTTAATTTAAATGCAAGATCTATTTGTTCTCGATCTTTTTGTTTCTCTTCTTCTGGAAGTTTATAATAATCAACATGTTGTGCAGCGTTCCGATCCTCCTTTGGGTTTCTTCGCATCCATTCATCATGGACAGCCGATGCCATATCTTCTATGTCGTGTGTCTTTGAGTGGATTTCAATAATATATTGCTTAAAGGATTTCATACTATATGTATAATAACGGAGGAGTGCAGTACTAACGGACCTACTAGTCAATAATACTCTGAAACACCTGGATGTTTACCAGTCCTGGCCAACAGTTCCGGTTTTACGAAAAGGATAATATTCAATACCATGCATTGCCGCAATCGATATATTCCGAATTCTGCCTGGCCTAGGATTCTCTACGCCTTGATCTCTAGGAAATTCGAATCTTAAGTGATCATGCAACAACATTTTTGCATCGTCTGGGTGAATCTTGAATTTAGCAGAAAGTGATTCATGAAACATTGGCGGGCCCGCCTCCTCCACTCCTGGTCTTTCTACAGCAAAATCAGAAGCTATTTTTTTCTCAACATCAGCTTCGCGTTCTTCTGGTGTCTTACTTAGAAGTTTTGCCAATCCTGCTACAGGATCAAAAGTACCGTCCTTTACCTCTTTTTTTTCTTCATCTGTTAAATCGTGGGGGTTATAATAGGCATCATCAGGAACAAATACACGATGTATCACTTCACCGTCTTTTCCTTTGTGATTTGAAAGGCTTATAACAAAAGAGACACCTTCTTTAGATTTTGAGCTTGTATTTTGTAGTTTTTTTGCATCATATGGCAATCGTTTTGGAAGACGATCATCATAGGAGAAGTTAACTCTACCAGGCCCTACACGTTCATCGTGATTCAATCGTATACTTCGTACTTTTAAAAATGCCGGGCCGGTATCGGCAGCACCTTTGATACTTACAGGCCCTACATGACCAACAGTTGTCATTTCGCCTGTTTTTTCTGAAAATCCTCGAACACCTGATCCACCAACACCCAAGTCCTCTCCAGGGAAAGAACGACTTTCAGGTTCGACAGCGCCTTTAAATGGCGAAAATCTACCGTTGGCGGCAAAAAACCGATTCTTGTAGGGGTGATTGTAGAGTTCACCATCTTCGTTTTCTAGTAGATATTGTCTAAAGGATTTCATATACCATCATATCGGGGAGTTCCCGTAAATTCAGTATGAACACCAGTACTAACGTTATCATGAATGTGATCAATTAAATCTCCCACAAATCTCTCGTGTTCTTCTTCGGAGCCAGTATCATAACTCTCATCATAATCTGTTTCTGGATTAGCAGTATATCTGTGTCGTGCAGGAGGTGTATGATACGGATCATCGGGTTCTGCAGATAGTTTAGAGAACATTCTATCTCCGTGTTGGGAAATTACATCGCCCATTGCATTGTCGACGTGTTCTTGTGGTGAATCTGCAGTTAATGCACTAGTTGTCTCAAACACATCAGATGCGTCTAGTCCTAAATGCCGGGCAAGTACACCAGTCAATGCTCCATGAGGATGACTGGCTATTTGTGCATCATATGCCGTTTCATGATTATCACTATCTTCTTCGTTTAGTCTCTGATGTAAATACGCTTTATATTGTTCTTTGTTCATACTATTATGTATAATGTGTGAGGAGTGTAGAGGAAGGGACCCATGTAGTCGCTTGGGGGGTGGGGGTAAAATTATATTTAAAAAAATTTTTACTGGTG
>JAQBWB010000021.1 GCA_027623355.1 Nanobdellota archaeon
GTTGTTGCCGAACGAAGTGAGCACAACTAGGAAAATGTTTCATTTTCCGTTGCCTCCTACGGAGAACCGCCTTAGCGGTACCAGCAATGCTTCATTGCTCAGTACCACCGAACAGAGTGAGCGGGGTGCCAGAAATCTGCGATTTCTAAGTATGTCAGTCTTCATTCCCGACTGTTTAAGGCGAAAAGCTGGCAAAGCTTCTTCAGAAGAGTGAATAATTACGGTTTACTGTATATGAATAACTTCCTCAGTCGAAATTAAACCAATTATAGAATTCAAGCTCGTTGTCAGGGGTTGCACCCTACGGGAAGACAGAGCCTTCAAAATCAGGGTATAAATTTCGAAGATGTTGTTTGGATACAGTTACTCTTATTTTTGGCCTTCTTCGCCACTATAGCTCGGAACTGCAGCTTTGCTAATGATCATGATATCGCCAATTGCTTTTACAAGCTGATGAGGTACAATGACTCCCTTCGCACTTCCTAATACCTTACTCAGAAATGAATTTTTAGTAGCTCGTACACGCCACCCAAAAACTTTATTTGTTGCTAAAATACTCTCCTCAACATCACCAAAATAATCTCCTGTATCAGTAAATACTCTCATGTCGTAAGTTTCCGAAATCCGCTTCATTTTTAGCATTGTATCATTCCCCCGTTACCATTATTAAGTTGTTCTTGAAATATAGGGAATGTCAATATATTTAAACTTAGCGGTTTTCTAGTAGCTATGAAATTCAATAATCTTATCCTTACAGGGACATCTCATATAGCTCAGCAGAGCATAGATGAAATTACAAAACTAATAGACAGGCACCAACCCGCAATCATCACATTAGAACTTGACCGAGATCGATTCCATGCACTTTTTCAAGAACAAAAACAAGGAATCCAAATAAGAGACATCTTCAAAGTAGGAGTAAAAGGATTTCTCTTCGCTCTACTAGGTGGATGGGCTTCAAAAAAATTAGGTGAACAGGTAGGAGTCATGCCCGGAGCCGAAATGAAAAAAGCAGCAGAAATAGCCCGCGCCAAAGACATCAAAATTGCTCTTGTGGATCAACACATCCAAAAAACGCTACAAAGACTCTCAAAATCGATTACCTGGAAAGAAAAAGGACGTTTCCTAATTGATTTATTGAAGGGACTAATTTTTCGCAAACCTGAAATCCAATTCGACCTAACAACAGTCCCTAGCGAAAAAGTCATAGAGCAACTAATCGGTCACGTCAAAAAAAGATATCCTAGCCTATATCGAGTCCTCATCCTTGAACGAAACGTTGTTATGGCAAAGAAGCTATTCAAACTACAACAAGATCATCCTGACGATACCATTCTAGCCTTTGTAGGTGCAGGCCACGTGAAAGGTATGGGTAAACTTCTCGAACAAATGCATAACTCGCACTAGATTTTCAATAACTTTAAATAGGTGATTTGGTCCTTTCCGACTATGCAACGATGGGTAGATGTGCAAGGTAAAATTAAGCAGTATTTCTCCTTTAAGAAGAAAGAACTCAGAGATATTCTAGCTTCAGTTGTAGTACTCTCATTCATCATCTCATTCACGCAGTGGGGGGGAGATTACTTCTCATTCACCTCCGGCGTATTTAACTGGTTTAACAGCGCAATAATTGTTTTGTTTGTTCTGCTTGCAACCAACAGCGTCCAACGCATCGTAGGATTGTATATGGGCTACGAAGTAGAATATCAAGCCTGGATGACCGGCCTAGTAATAAGCCTATTAGCAGTATTTCTTTCTCGTGGAACGGTGTGGGTACTCTTTCCAGGAGGCATCATCGTCCACCATCTCTCTGCACATCGAGTAGGCCATCACCGTTACGGTCTAGATTATTACAAATACAGCCTCATCAGTTTTTCAGGAACGCTAGCAGCACTCTTCCTAGCAATAGTCTTTAGACTTATTGGTGCTATCTCATCAAGTAAATTAGTCGATTCACTAGTCTTCTTTTGTGTAGTCTATGCAATCTACGATATGTTGCCCCTACCTGCCCTTACAGGGGGGAAACTATTCTTCGGATCTCGTATGATGTATGTCTTTGGAGCATCACTCGTCATCATCACAGGAGCATTATTGCTAACCGACCTCAATATCTTCCTCATACTCTGTTTAGGAATCTCACTAGCAATAATATGCTGGGTCCTCTATTATATCGGAGTTGAACGCTTCCTCTGGAAAGGCCCCTATGGTGGTGGCTACGCCCCCAAATGGAGTAAGAAAAAATGAACTTTTACAAAAGCTGGGTAGAAATCATCTTCTTCGCCCTACTCATCACAGGTTTCATTTTCTCACTAGCAAATCCCTCTCCGGGATTCAGCTACGGCATCATTTTTGTGGTGGGATTGCTCTGCGGTAGATTATTGTACCTACAAAAAGGAAATCTACTTTTTCCCTACATTTTTGTAAGTATGGGTTTCGTTATTGGCTACCTTATTGGAACCAGCTACTCAAGCTGGCTAACCATGATTGTATTATTTCTTGCAGGAACCTATGCATCCTATGCATTACACGAACAAGGCATGTTTGCAACCCCAAAAATTCGTGATGGCTACAGATAATGAAACAGCTAGCAAATAACGTCTGGAAAATCCGCGGTCTAAGTAATTGCTATCTTCTAGACGTAGGAGAATGGATCTTAATAGATACCGGAGCCGAAGAAGAGCAACCAAAAATAAAAGAAGAAATCGAATCCATAATCCCTGTAGACAAAATAACAAAAGTACTCCTTACCCATCTTCACTACGATCACATCGGAAACTGGAAAATATTTACAAATGCAAAATTCTACGCCCATCCCGATGCAATTTCAGCACTTGCAGAGAACGCATTCGGAGCCGTCCTAGACCAAGAAACCGCGACCAGCTTCCATGCACCTCTTGAACCATTAACCGATATCCACGGCCTAAAAGTAATCCTAACACCCGGCCACACCAAAGGAATAGTCTGCCTACATTACCCAGAAAAGAAAATCCTTTTTTCCGGAGACACCTTGTTTGATGGAACACATGGCCGCACAGACTTCCCATTCTCAGATCCCAAAGAAATGGAAAAAAGTTTAGCAAAATTAAAAGAAATAGAATATGATATCCTTGCGCCCGGGCACGATGTCTGATTTACACAACCTATAAATATTCTCTCAAGTCCCTTTTTCAATGATCAAAGACTTCAAGCCAAGAATGTACCAAGAATCCATTCTCGCAACGTGCGCCAAAAAAAACACGCTAGTGGTACTGCCAACAGGCCTAGGAAAAACAAACATATTTCTCATGCTTGCAGCACATAGACTAAAACTGTATCCTACCAGTAAAATCCTATTCATAGGACCAACAAGACCGCTCATCGACCAATACCTAAGTGTCTTCGAAAAGCATTTCAACATCCCAAAAGATCAACTAGTCATTTTCACTGGACACGTCAAACCAGAAAAAAGGGCAGAACTCTGGAAAACAGCAAAAATAATCTTCTCAACGCCACAAGGCCTAGAAAATGATATCCTTAACAGAAGAATTAATCTAGAAGATGTATGCTTACTAGGAATTGACGAAGCACATCGGGCGGTGGGCGACTATGCCTACGTGTGGGTCGCAAAGCAATATGAAAAAACCGCAAAATACGCAAGAATTTTAGGACTTACAGCAAGTCCAGGAAGCGATCTAGAAAAGATAGGAGAAGTCTGTCAAAACCTGTTCGTACAAGATATCGAGGTACGCACCGATAAAGATTCCGACGTTGCAGAATACCTCCAGCAAGTAGAGGTTGACTGGATAAAAGTTAAACTTCCAAAAGAATTCGATGAAGTCCTAAAACATCTCAAAGACTTTCTAAAAAGTAGATTAAATACACTTAAGGATTGGGACATCATGCCAAAGCAAGATACTGCTTTCGTCTCAAAAACTGCATTACTTCAACTACAAGCACAGTTAAGAGGAAGAGCCGTAGGAACTCAAGACTTCACAGCCTGGAAAGCAATCTCCGTTCTAGCAGAAATCATGAAGATACAACATGCAGTAGAACTACTAGAAACACAAGGCGTAAAACCATTACACGATTACCTTAACAAATTACAACAAGATTCTCTCTCTTCAAAAACAAAAGCGGTAAAGAACATCGTAGCAGATATCGAATTTAGGAATGCTCTTTTCAAAACCAATAGGCTATTTGGAGAAAAAGTTCAACATCCAAAAATAGCAGAACTCAAAAAACTAGTAAAAGAAATCTTGGTAACCGATGATGCAAAACTCATGGTCTTCAATCAGTATCGAGACAATGCAGCAGATATCGTAACTCATCTAAACACACTAGAAGGGGTACGAGCAACCTTATTTGTGGGTCAGATGAAAAAAGGAGATACCGGACTATCACAAAAGGAACAAAAAGCAGTGCTAGATAAATTTAGAAGCACAGAATTCAACATTCTTGTCTCAACCTCTGTTGGAGAGGAAGGAATCGATGTACCTTCAGTCGATGCAGTCATCTTTTTCGAACCCGTGCCAAGTGCAATAAGAACCATCCAAAGAAGAGGAAGAACAGGAAGACAATCCAAAGGACGCGTTCTAGTACTCATGGCCGAAAATACGAGAGATGTCGGCTACAGATGGAGTGCACATCATAAAGAGCTAAGAATGCATCGCACCCTAGAAACGCTAAAGAAGAAAATGAATTTCAGTCCAGCCAAAAAACCAACGAACAAATCACTTGAGGCCTACACCAAAGACAAGGAAGTTGTCAAAATGTATGTCGACCATCGTGAGAAAGGCTCAGCCGTAATCAAACAACTCATCGATAAAGGCGTGCACGTACAACTAGAACAACTTTCTCATGCCGATTACCTTCTCAGTAAAAATGTAGGAGTTGAATACAAAACAGCAGAAGACTTCGTCAATAGCATCATCGATGGACGACTGCTAGATCAATTAAGAATGCTAAAAAATCAATACACAAGGCCACTAGTCCTAATAGAAGGAGAAGACCTCTACTCCATTAGAAATATCCATCCTAACGCCATTCGCGGCATGATCGTGACCATCGTAGTCACGTATGGGATTCCTATCCTTTTTAGCAAGTACGCAGAAGAAAGCGCCTCTCTCTTGTTACTCATCGCAAAGCGAGAACAATCCACGGACAAATCCGATTTCACCCCTCATGCAACTAAAAGGACCGGAACGCTAAAGGAAATGCAAGAATATCTAGTTGCAGCCCTACCAGGAGTAGGCATAACACTAGCAAAACCCCTCCTAACCGCATTCAAGTCCATAAAGAACCTGGTAAATGCGTCTGAAGAAGAACTCCAACAAATCGACAAGATAGGTTCCGTCAAAGCAAAGAAAATAAAAGAAGTTCTCGATAAAGAATACGAACTCTAAAACTGACCAGAGCGCAATTTCAAAACTCTTTCCGAAGTAGGCGGATGCGTACTAAATAACCTCACCAAGCCATGCATCTTTCCGAAGGGATTTGAAATAAATAAATGTGCAGTCGTCTGCGTTGTGGAATTTGCCCTAAACGGATGATGCTTAATGTTCGACTCTAATTTCAATAAAGCAGATGCCAATCCCTCACCAGAATGCAATGATTGGGCAGCAGATGCATCTGCCTGAAACTCACGAGAACGTGATATGGCAAGCTGAATGATCGTAGCTACAATCGGACTAAGAATAGCCAGTACAAGTAACTCCAACCCACTCTCATTCCTGTCACGTCCACCAAAACCACCAAACAGGGCAGCCCACCGAGCCATGAAAGCAGCATAAGAAATGATTCCTGCAATCGTAGCTGCTACAGTCGAAGTTAACGTATCATAATTTTTAATGTGAGCAACCTCATGTGCAATAACTCCCTTTAATTCATCCTCTGACAACATCTCAATAATCCCAGTAGTACAAGCGACCGCAGCTCGTTTAGGAGTAGCACCTGTGGCAAACGCATTTGCCTGAGGACTAGAAATAACATACACTCGAGGTTTAGGAATACCTGCTAGTCGTGCACATTCACTAACAAGTTCATGCAGTTTAGAATATTCAGATTCAGTTGCAAGTGAAGCACGATACATCCGCAGTGCAATCTTATCCGAAAACCAAAATGAGACTACGTTTATGCCCAGAGAAAAAATAATAGCAATAGTTAATCCTGAAGCACCCCAGTAAGAACCAATCCATAACAGTAAGCCAGTAAGCCCTGCTAACAACGCAGCAGTTTTAAATTGATTTCCAATTGACATAGTCCTAGAAACTAATCTTGATTTATAAAGTTAGTGAATTGTGAAAGTAAGCATTATAAATCTTAAGGCATCTCCTTTTCTCAATGGAATTGAACAAAAGCACCTTACTCTTACACTACAAACGACGAGATATTCAGGAGGCCATGGTCCTGGACGCTCAAGACAAGGAAGTAGGGATTAGATACGGAGTCGGCTTTGGAAAACGTCCGGATATGCTTCAATATCCAAGCGACATCCTCGAATGCGCAAAAAACGGAGCAACCTCCTTTCACACCTCAGAAGAACGCTGGAGCAATCCACTTCAAATCCATTCAGAAATAAAACCAAGAGATTTAGAAGACCTCAGAATAGGGTGGGATCTCGTTATCGATATCGATTGCAAATTTGTTGCCTACACCATGATCGCTGCCGATCTCGTAATAAAGGCGATTAAACATCATGGAGTCTCTAGTGTTTCCTGTAAATTCTCAGGAGGTTCCGGTTTCCATATCGGAATCCCTTTCGAAGCATTCCCAGAAAAAGTCTACGAAAAAGATACCCGGCTATGGTTTCCCGATGGTCCAAGAGCCGTTGCCGAGTATATCAGCTCACTCATCAATGAACCACTAGGAAAGGAGATGTTAAAAGACGGAGGCATAGAGGGAGTCATGAAAAAAAGTGGGCTAACGTTTCCAGAAATAGTAAAACACGGAAAATTCAATCCCCTAGCAGTAATAGGAATCGATACTCTCCTAATCTCATCAAGACATCTGTGCAGAATGGCATATTCTTTCAACGAAAAATCTGGAATGGTATCAGTACCGGTCAATCCAGATAAAGTACTAGAATTTCGAAAAGAAATAGCGGTAGCAAAAAACGTCCGTGTCTCTAAGTTCAAATTCCTAGATCGTTCAACATGTGTGCCGGGTGAGGCTAGACATCTTCTCGTCCAATCCTTCGACTATCATCAAAAAATGCAGCGTGAAAAAGAAGATAAGGAGAATACCCAAGTAGTCAGAGAGTACGATGAACTCACCGAGGCGATTCCAGAAGAATTTTTCCCCCACTGCATTAAAAAGATACTTGCAGGCCTAGTAGATGGGCGTAAACGTGCAGTATTTATCCTCATAAATTTCCTCATCAGCGTAGGATGGAATTACGATGCAATTGAAGAAAGAATCAATGAGTGGAACAAAGTTAATCGAGAACCCTTAAGGGAAATCATCTACAAAGGCCAACTACGCTATCATAAATCCAAACAAAAAAAAGTATTGCCTCCCAATTGTGCAAACCTAGTCTACTACAAAGAGCTCGGAGTAAAATGTGAAGATAACTGCTGCAATCGTTTTAAGAATCCCGTAGGGTATGCAAAAGCACAAGTAAGATTTCTGCAAAAAGAAGGTAAGAAGAAAAAACCAAAGAAAGAAAGAAAGAAAGAAGAAAGCAAAAAGAAAGATAAAGACGCTCCTACGCAAGATAACTCAGGTCAAGAGCCATCCCCCCTAAATCTTAAGCCTGCTTGAGAGGTTAGGAACTTGTTCCTAAGAGAGAAGAGTATTTCTCTTCAGTCTGAGGGATTAAAAATCTCGCAAGAGATTTTCAATAAAACCAACAAAAAATCTTCCCAGATAAATCGAACTGAAACCTTTTTATATGACCTTACTGTACTCAGAGTATGGGCCGCGGTAGACCAACAGGAAGCGATATTCGACAGAATATGGTTGAAATGATAGCACATCTAGGAGAGGTATATGGCTACGACCTCTTCAAACTCTACAAAGATATTTTTCCGAGGGCAACACAAAGAGTAATCTACTACCACCTCAAGAAAGGAGTAGAACTAGGGGAGTTCAAGATAAATAAAATTGTTAAAGAAGAAGGTACGTTCTCCTGGGGAGGCCAAACCCAAAAAGTGTATTATGGTCTTGGGAAACATGCACAAGTAGGTGGAAATGATGAAGTCGCTACATTTCTAGAAGAAAAAAAATTAATTCAAACCACCAAGGCCTGAACTACCCACCATACTGCCGCTCTCTTTCTGAATGTATTTTTTAAGATAATATTCGAGAATAAGAACTACTCCATACAGCAAAAACAAATCAAGAATAACCCATCCACTGATAATAAGTCCTCCAAACGTCCAAAGAATAGCAACCCCAGATAGGTAATAGGTAATGGTGGGGGATGCCATGATAAAAGAAACCTTTTCCGAAAACTTGTGAGCAAATGAATTATAGATGATTAAAATAGTATACATGCAAAGAACTACCAAACCCATGAATCGTGACCAAGAAACATTGCGCAAACCCTCGGAAAACAACTCACGCAAACTAATAATCAAAATCCAAAAAATACTCATCCCATTCCCTAATGCAGTGTTCCATCCTAATTTTTCTGACTGATATTTACCAAAATAAACTTCCAGAACAATCCAGAAAAATAAAATAGGAGTCAATAACCATAAAATAGAGAGATCATTAACTAAAGATCCTCCAATAGCTCCAAACCCAGAACCAATACTTTTCAAAATATCCATAAAAGCCATACAAACTCTCAATATTTCAATTATATAAACCTTTTCGTACTGATTGAGTGCCCTTAGTTCGAAATCCTTAAATGACAAAAGCAGATCCCTCGTAGGGGTTGTCTCATCCGGGCCACAGGACGTTCAGATACAAAAGAAAGATTTCGAAGACACATAATTCGTACGCCATTTCACTAACTTTAATAATCAGTAATCATTACCAAAAAACATGCTTCCCTTTACAGAAAAATATAAGGTATCTACACTATCGGATATCCAGGGACAGGATCAAGCAGTAGCAGCCGCAAAGAATCTGCTTTCTGGAAAAGGCAAGGCACTCTTCCTGTATGGACCTCCCGGAACCGGTAAAACCTCACTTGCAATTGCACTAGCATCTGACTCCGATCTCGAATTTCTTGAATTCAATGCCTCTGACCACCGAAATGCCAACACCATCAAAGAAAGAGTAGGTGGAGCGCTAGGTCAACAATCTCTCTTTTCAAAAGGAAAATTAATCCTTATCGACGAAGTTGATGGATTGTCCGGAACAAAAGACCGAGGAGGAATAAAAGCAATTGTAGATCTCATAAAAAAAAGCCCCTTTCCCCTAGTGATAACTGCCCAAGATTCATGGAACAGAAAATTTTCAACCCTAAGAAAACACTGTGAACTGATTGCAATGCCCCCGCTCCATCATGATGAAATAGCAAAAGTACTAACCAAAGTGTGTGATACAGAAAAAATAAAATACGAACCCTCTATTGTTACAACACTTGCAAGACGTGCCGGAGGAGACTGTCGCGCAGCACTCACCGATCTCCAATCAATGACTCAGGTCTCAAAATCACTCACAAAAGAAGCATTAGATCAATTAGTCCAACGCAGCCAAATAGAAAGTATGCCTCAAGCACTCGTAAAAGTGTTTAAAACAACTAACCCCGAAATAGCAATTAGCGCCTTCGAGCAAGTTGTAGAAAGCTCCGACGATCAGTTTCTGTGGATAGATGAAAATCTTCCAAAAGAATACTCAAAAGCAGCCGATATCGAACGAGCATATGAAGCAATCGGCAAAGCAGATGTATTTAGAAGACGTATCCGGCGTTTACAACATTGGAGATTCCTAGTCTACATCAATGCATTATTAACTGCCTCCATCGCCGTAGCTAAAGACGAAAAATACAAAACATTTGTTCAATACAAACCAACTGGGCGCATCCTCAAACTCTGGTGGGCTAAACAAAAATCAATGAAGAAAAAAGCAATAGCTGCCAAATTAGGGGCAGCCTCCCACACCTCAGGACGCCAGATGCTTCCCTATATGGATCACTACAAATCAATCTTTCAAAATAACAAAGAAATGGGCGATGCTATCGCTTCATACGCAGACCTCGACAAAGAAGAAATCGCCTGGTTAAAGAAATAAAAAATTTACTCAAAGAATTTCCAGTTCAATACAACCTGCTCACCAGGGAAACCATCCCAAGTACCGCCAACAGCTGCAATTCGCTTTTCCTTGGTTTCGACACAAAGTGTCTGGTCCGTTCTCAATTTACTATAACTTACAGCTCCATTAACACCCTCACTACAATCTTTGAAAGTTACCTGATCAAAAGGAATATCCATAATCCAGATATCTCCTGAAAATCCGGATGCAGTGAAATAATTATATCGATTTGAAATTGGCCAGTACCGTAATTTCACATCATAATTGTAATTTTCCTCAACCAAGAAAGTTCCCTCGCTGAAATCTGAAAATCTCCAAGCTAAAAAATCGAAAGAACCACTACCTGAGGTAGCAACTTTTTTATCTGGTACCACAAAATCTGCATCGGTTGCACTCAAACAACTCCCTGCCTTACATCCAAAAGGACAGGATTGAACATTACTAAAAACGCAATTACTATTACGATGCCCTCTCCGAATAGTATCTAGACAAGCAAGGCCAATATCACAATCAACTGATAAATCAGAAACGGTTTCAACAACGGTTTCAACAATTACATCCTCTACCTGATTGATAACAACGGTTTCAACAGGTGCTGCAAGACAGACACCAGCCTCACAACCAGTATCACATACCTCTTCATCAATCAAAGAACAATCAGCGTTCCGATAAGCTCTAGAATTTACATCAGTACATAATGCGCGTGCCGTGCACGTATCCTCAACTACCTCTTCAGGAATATCCTCTGGAATATCTGGAGAATCGTTATTACCAAATATAGAAATAAACAAAGCAATTACCAAAATCACAATAATAACTTTCTTTGAATCCATACTAGCAAACTAGAATTGCTACTATATAAATGTGTTCTTTTCAATGGAGCAATACTTTTAAATATCCTACACGTTCTGACACCTCATGACACTCACAATAGAAGATATTGCCGTTTTTTGTAAAAAAAAAGGGTTTGTCTACCCCTCGAGCGAAATCTATGGGGGAATATCTGGATTCTGGGACTTTGGACCGTTAGGAGTTGAACTCTTCAACAACATCCGTGAACACTGGTGGAAATTCTTTGTTAGAAGCAGAGCAAATATGGTAGGTGTAGATGCATCCATCATCTCTCACCCTCGTGTCTGGAAAGCATCGGGTCACATCGAAAACTTCGGTGATTTAGTACTCACTACCAAGCAATCAAAAACCAAATTACGTGCAGATCATTTCATTGAAGATGAGCTAAGCATTTCCGCAGATGGAATGAATGCCGAAGAGATCATGAAACTCATCAAAAAACACAAACTACAACACAAGGGAGAGGATTTCGAGGAGCTCAAAGATTTCAATCTCATGTTATCAACAAAAGTAGGTGCAGATGAAAAAAATGCAAATACCGCATACTTAAGAGGAGAAACCGCCCAGGGAATGTTCACCAATTTCAAACTCATTGCGGAAACTGCACGTCAACAACTCCCGTTTGGAATCGCCCAAGTAGGTAAATGCTTTAGAAACGAGATTGCTCCTCGCGATTTTCTATTCCGTAATCGAGAATTTACCATAGCAGAATTTGAATTCTTCATCCATCCCGACGAAACAACCTGTAATCTGCTTACAAAAAAACATCGTTCATTAAAACTTCCTCTCCTAGATAGCAAAGCCCAAGCAGCAGGTAAAAAAGAACCTCAACCTACAACCATCGAAGAAATGCTCAAGCAAAATAAACTTGGAGAGTGGCATGCCTACTGGCTAGCAGAACAATATCGATGGCTATTAGAGGTAGGATTAAACCCAAAAAAACTAAAGGTGCGCGAACACGTAGCAACAGAACTCTCACATTACTCATCGGCAACCTTCGATCTCGATTACACCTTCCCCTTCGGCAGTAAAGAAATAGCCGGCAATGCGAATAGGGGCCAATACGATCTAACCCAACACATCAAAGAAAGTAATGAAAAACTAACCCTCTTCGATGAAGCAACCAAGCAACACATAGTGCCTCGCGTCATAGAGCCCACGTTCGGTATGGAACGAGTGTTCCTAGCATTGTTAGTTGATGCCTACGAAGAGGACAAAAAAAGAGGAAATATAGTGCTAAAGATACTACCTCAACTCGCCCCCTTCACTGTAGGAATTTTTCCACTAGTCAATAAGCTAGAAAAAGATGCCTCTAAGATATTCGGCCTCCTACGTGACCAATTCTCCTGCACCTTCGATAGAAGCGGATCCATCGGAAGAAGATACGCCAGAGCCGATGAAATTGGCATCCCTTATTGTGTTACACTAGATTTTGACGGCGTAACCAAAAAAACAGTCACCATTCGAGATAGAAATTCTGCAAAACAAATTCTTGTAAAGCAAGACGAACTGGTAGCAACAATCCACCAACTACTTTCCGGAGTTGCTTTGAGTTCTGTCGGTAAGCCGATTAAGTAATGGTATAGGCATAGCATCATCAAGTTGAAATTAATCAATCCGTAATATTTATAAGAAAGCTATCATTCACTCTTGATATGAAAATAAACGAATTACAAGTAAAACAAGGAAAAGTAGATATTACCGTCGAAATTACAGCAAAAGAAGACGTTCGTGAATTCGAGAAATTCGGAAAAGCAGGACGTGTCTGTAATGTGAAAATTAAAGACGATACGGGAGAAATCACTCTTACATTGTGGAATGAACAAATTGACCAAGTAAATGTGGGCGATAAAGTACATGTCGCTAATGGATATGTTTCTGAATGGCAAGGTGAAATGCAGCTTTCAACAGGAAAATTCGGAAGTATGGAAGTACTAGATAAAGAAGGTGGAGAATCAACTAAAACAACTGCTCCAGCATCCGATGCATCACCAACACCTGAAACAACTGCTCCGCAAGCCGCACCAGAACCAGCAGACGATTTCAGCTCTTCTATCGATGAAGAAGAAGTTCTGTGATGACAATAGTTTTATAAAGTAATTATTAGTTCTTTGATACTGATGGGGACGTAGCTCAACCTGGGAGAGCACTAGACTGAAGACCCATATGAGCAGTTTAGATCTGCTGAGGCGAAAGCCGATGAATGGTAGAGATCTAGGTGTCGTGGATTCAAATTAGCAAAACGCTATGAAATTTCCACCGTCCCCATTTTCTTTTTACAAAAAATGGAAAAAAATAGTAATAATCGTGTTGATGTGCATCCTACTCCGTTCTGCATGCTCGCAAACCCAAGTACCAGAACCCATTCTAAAATCCTACACCCTAGACCCAGACCTAGAAACTAATGAAGACAATTTTTTCTCAATTGAAATAGGGTCTAACCTAGCAAACTCGTGCTCATTATCTTCGAAGCGATAAAATTAAAGACCATCATAATACATGCAGAGATAATACAATACATAATCACCGATTTATACATGTTTCTTCCCAACTGATAACGCTCATTGAGTTTATCTGATCCATTCTCAATACCATTAGCAAGAACCGTAAGAACATACGTAATCTGCACCACATATAATCCTACAATAACCTGAAAGTGATACGTGGGCAAACCCTGGCCAAAAAATCCTGAAACTAAACTGCCACCAGCTGCAGATTCTGCCCCCCCACTACCTTGGATGTTGCTCATCTGTGCAGATAGTCTTCCAAGAATAGCAGTCACCATCGAGGTAATACCAATAACTATACCTGAAATAACGGGTGTTAAAAATTTAATCTGTGAACTCATCGATGCAAGAATCTCTGCCATCAAATCCTTGAGTCGCTCATTCACCTTATGAATTTCTTTAACATAACGAGCAATATTAATCAACGCTGCCGATGCCACCTTAGGACCTTTCTTAACGCTTTCAATCAACACCTTCATCGAACTCTCAATCAATTTTGAGGGAAAAAATTTCATCGCCCCATTTTGAGGATCAAAGATTGCCTGCGAAACCCCCATTCCTAAACGTGAAATGTTATTACCTACAAGCTGAAAGAAATTTCCAGTAACGCTACCCTGCATACTCTGCCCTAACTTTTCAAATGCTATTTCTGCGGGGCTCCCATCTCCCAAACGATTAGCCAGCTGGAATAAACCTGAAGCAAATTCCTGCTCAAGTGTAACCGTCTTGTTTCGAATATCTATAACTTTTTTAGATTTTAATTTAAAATACAATCCAAATCCCACCCCCAGACCAAGCGGGATAAACAAACTAAGTAACGATGCGCCTAGTCCAAAAGGACCTGCCATCTTTCCCTCATCACCTATCCGGTAATCAAGCAAACAATATTTTCGCAGACAGGTTGAAACCTCGTCTAACCCTCCAAAACCAAGATTCGTTTCATCAGAGATGAATAAATGCATAATCAGTGGACTCACTCCGATAAGAAACAACAAGCCTCCAACAATGAAACATAACCAAACCGGACTTAAAGAAATTTCCTTACTCCCTAATTTAAAATTAAGATAAGCATACTTCTTGAATTCCTTCATCTCTCCAATATCAGTGTCTCCATATCCCGTAGGACGCTTAGAAAGAATTTTATTTCCCATTGAATAGACTAGTAACGGCAAGCCAACATTGTAGAGCAA
Organism: Nanobdellota archaeon; assembly: GCA_027623355.1. Lineage (GTDB taxonomy): Archaea > Nanobdellota > Nanobdellia > Woesearchaeales > JACPBV01 > JAQBWB01. The sequence goes on from JAQBWB010000021.1 coordinate 14,732, forward strand.
TGCTATCGAATACCACTTAACACCCTTCATAAAACTAACAATCAACGGCAGAATAACTAATCCTAAAATAGGAAGAATAACTCCTAGCATATGAAGCAACGTAATCGGACTCTTCAAATTCTGGGCATAGTGAAGCATCTTTTCATACGTCTCCGTCAAAATGACATCTAGCGACCTATCTAGTGTAGCCTTCCTATTTTTTTCGTCACCCTCTAAAAGCGAAGCCTCAATGAGATGGAAAGCCTCTATTAATTCCATATTGGTTTCCTTCCACGTCTCTAGATACGACTCCAAAGATTCCTTTACCGTAGGAAACTTTTGAGTCTCAACATCCCACACCACCTTCTTTAAATCTAAACTTAAAGGAGGTTGAATATGGTCTGCCGCAAACCTAATCGCAAGTTCCAGATTGGAGGTATGGCGCATATAGGTAACCACATAGAAAATACAGAGCACCATCTGATTGCTAGCCCGCAACCGCCAGTTAGCAGCAGTTGAAGAGGGCAAGTTTTGAAGAGGCTTAATCATACAAAAACCCGTAATCACAAAAAACAAAGCAAAAAAGAAACTACCTGCGAGCATCGCTATCATCGCCGCCACCAAAATAATAACAAAAGGAGCAATAAATGCAAAAGAGGCTACACCTGCCGGAGTAACATTCATATGAGTAATTTTGAGTGCGTTTAAGATCGCCTCCTCTTTTTTCTTATCAGGTTTTACCTTCAATATTTTTTCTGAAAGAGTACATAATTTTTCATAGATATTAAAATGAGTGGGCAAAAACTCGTTTCTGAATTCCTGATATGATTTCGAGGATATTTCCTCTGAGGGTTCTACTCCCTCAGTGCCTAGTTTGCCCTCTAATCTAGCCTTATACTTCTGCATCAAATCTTCCATTGATTTATTTCCTTGGTTTGCCATTAGTACAACGTCTTTTTCTTGATAGTCCTCTTAAGCCACTCATTCCACTCGAAAAAGATTCGCTTAGGTTCAAGCGATCCTACCTCTTCGCGAACGGTCTCTGAGATCCTATGATATTGATCATTGGCCTGAATAGTATGTTCTGCCTCTAATAACGTAAAATCCTTACTCTTTTTCGCATACTCCACAATCGTTTCCTTCATCTTTGCGCGTAACAGAATATTTTCCCACACGGCATCCCAATCGCTAGCCCACTCTTTTACATTTCCTGCAATCGACTTCAATATTTCGCTCTCTCCATTGATAAGATCATCGCTCGGAACAAGTTGATCAGTCACAGCATCATATTTCATTAAATCAGAAAAGCCATTCTCTAACAAAGGATCATTTTCCCACATTTTACGTACCTCTGTAATCTGAGTAACGCGTCGCACTCTTGATAAACCATCTGCCGTTCGTATAGGGTTAGCTACAATAATACAATCCGTAGCCTTGAAACTTGTTTTCGGAACATCTAAATCATTCACAACTCGGTCATAAATACCATACGGACTGTCCCCGTGAATCGTACCTGCGACCACGTTAGCAAGTGCACCTACCCGCATCGCCTCATACAATGCTTTAGCCTCCTTACTCCTAATCTCTCCTACAATCAAACAGCTGTCGCCGAGCCGTAGTGTAGTTCTAATCCCCTCATCTGCAGATACCTCAGAACTTCCCTTTGTTAAAGCTGATGCCACCTTCATCTGTTGGATATTATACCCTAATTTTCTAAGTGCATTACCGGGCAGTTCAAGGGTATCCTCGATAGTAATAATCCTATACTTCCTCATAATTTCCGTTAATACTGCACCCAAAACAGAAGTCTTTCCTGCCGAACGAGTTCCAGCTATAAGCATCGTTCTCGAACCATCAACAATAAAACTAATCAATCCGGCAGCAAGCCCATTAAGCATCCCATTATGAATAAACAGAGGTAATGTCCACGGCTTATCTCTATGTCTTCTAAACGCGTATGCCAAACCGGTAGGATCAAGTGGACTCGAAATAACTCCTACTCGTGCCATAGCTCCTGGAATCGTAATCTCGGTATCCAGAATAGGGTTAGCCTCATCTAATGGTCTTCCCGAAATCATACGTAATTTAGAAGCCCACGAATCTGCCTCCGAAGGATTAGGATAAATGTTAGTTTTACAATCTCCCCAATCCGCATGCACAATAAACATAGGAGATTCCCCCATCGGAGAGTTAATAGTAACATCTTGTATCTTATCATCCTGCAATAACACCTCAATTAAACCAAATCCTACCGTATAGCGAACAAGAATGTGGGTAAGCTCATCAATTTCAGCTTGTTTCAGCTTAATGTTCTTGTATTCAACCAGTTCCTCAATCAAGTCCCTACCAATATTAAAGAAAACCGTACGCATCCGCTCCGGATCAATAAACTCAGATTTCTTAGGTTTATGCTCAGTCATAATCTTTCGAGCATCATCAAGAATCTCATATTTGTCCTCAGTCAAATTAAATTCTGGCGGAATAACATGGTACAGATACTGAATCGTATCCGGTAAGCTAAAAACAGTAACCTCTGTGCCCCCAGACTTGTAACTGTCAAGCTCATCCGCTTCCTCCGGAAACTTAGACATAAGTTTAGTATGTAGGAAGTCCGGCTTGATAACTGGGGTAAAAATTCTGCTGTAAATACTCCTATCTCCAATCTTGTAGCCGGGAAGATGGGGCTGCGCAAGTCCAATAAGCTTCGTTTTCTCGAACATAGTAATGAGCATGGTAAGAATTTCGAAATACTTAGCCATACATTTCTTCATAACCCCATCTGAGCTTTTTTGGAATTCAATCTGCTCGTCACGGTACAATCGTTTTACCGTAACATAGGCGCCGATAGGGTCACTTCTCAAATGCCGAGAAACAATGTCCTTTACCTGGGCATACCAAATAGCTGCGAAGCGACTACATGATTTATCTGCGAGAAATGCAGTATAATTAATAAGCTCTCTTTGTCGATACAACTGGAGATAAATATCAGCTATCTCCTTGACTAATTCTGTCTGTACTGCATCATACTCATACTCTCTCTTTTGAATAAAAACAAGACGTGTGCCTTCCCCTACCTCATTAATAATATCGCAGGTCTTTTGAAAGGTATGAGGGTCATTTTCTAGAGAGGGAACTCGGTTATAATGAGTACATTCTATCCTAATAATTCCCTCAGAACCCTCTCGAACAAGAGTGTAGTCAAAAGATTTTTTGGGTTCAAACGACTCAGCCATGATCCTTACCTCGACTCCGCAGCTCCTGCAATGCTATCTCTATAAGGTGAGATTTATTACGATAAGTGGTAGTATCCCTACATTCCCTAGCTATCCAATCAAGAAGACTAATCTCAATCGTTGCACTAATCGGTTTTTTAGGCATATTCATCAATAATATATTTTATCATATATAATATATATCCTACATTTTATCATATAATTTGATTTCACCTATATTCGCCTATATTAATGTTTTGTTTAAAAGTATGTGCATAGCATCCTAAGATCGAAATTCTTTCACCTTCCAAAGCAGGTGCGTTGCGAGGGGTCGACC
>JAQBWB010000087.1 GCA_027623355.1 Nanobdellota archaeon
AGAAATCGACACCTACCACAATCTCCCATTCACTATTCGTTGGCTAACTAAAAAATTCTCAGAAAACCAAGTACAGTACGCATTAAGTGAATTGAGAAAACTAGGCATCCTAAAAGAACATCCTCCCCTAGTAGAAAAACAACAAGGCCTAGTAGCTCAATCCGAACATACGATTCTAGTGCTAGAAGATCCAATTATTACAACGAAATAAGTTACTTACTAAATTCATCCAATCTCTCATCGAAATACGATTCAATATTGTCAAAAGGATAAGATTTTGATATTTTTGTATTGAGAGTAAAAGTAGTCCTGTCAACTAATTTACCTATCATTGCTACAAATTTAAAGAACTCATCCTCTTGATATTGGATTCGTCTAACAACCTCAAAACGCTCATCATAATAAGCTTCAAGTGTGGCTGGAGTTAAGCGACCATGATCTCGTGCATATTTGCTCAAAATAGGTTTGGTGTTTGGACCCCTCCAACCGCAAAACAAAAGGTCAAAATCAAAAAGAACGGTTTCTCTATCATGTGTGACAATTCGATTTCGTGGGTTTTCTACATCCTCACCTATAGCTAGAAAATCGGCGTGCACAGCAGCCCTAGCCAGACCCGCCCAATAGGATTCATCCGCTAAAAGAATCGATTCATCTAGTCGAGATAAAGGATTACCTTTTATCCCCTCTTCTACATGAATATACTCATTAAAAGCCCACTTCTGGGGAGGGAATCCAGAAATGATATTGTACAAATAGTTTCCCATAATTCGATTAGTATCTGGAACTTTGATATAAACCTCATCAGAAACTCTCTTACCGCCCTCACGCCATTTGATTTTAATCGGAACAGTTCCCGTATTAATCATATAATGTCTTGAAATATCTTCATATGACCTCTTTCCTAGGAGGTACTCAAGTGCCTTTACCACGTGCCTTTCTGCAGTTTGCTGACCTCGCTTAGTTCGGTTCTCCAAAAGATATTCCTCTCGAAGAATTCCTCTATCGTTGGGTTGGTAAAATTCGGGGGGAATCTCTCGAGGATCCTCTCCAGAGATATCCTTAAACTCCAAAGCTTTTCCAGAACGACCACGATGCGGAGGAATATAAATCTCTCTGGGCTTAAAAAAATGTACGAGTTCATCAGGTATAGCTATTTTCGGAGTGTATCCCCCACTAACATCTGCTTGCTCTTGCATAAGAAACTAAAAGGAAATAGGCTTTTTAAACCTTCCTATTATTCACCACTATAAAATAGTACTAAAGCAACTCTTTAGAATCAAGAACAATCTTCTGCTCCCGTCCAGGACCAACAGATAAAATAGCAACAGGAACGCCCATCAACTGCTCAATTCTTTTTACATATTCCTGAGCTGCTAAAGGCAATTTATCAAAAGAGGTAATCGAAGAAATATCTTCATCCCACCCAGCAAGTGACTCATACACGGGAGTAGCATGAGATAACGTATTGTTATCAGGAGGGAACCATTTCACAGGCTGACCATCAATCTCATACGCAGTACATACCTTAATTTTCTTCAAACCAGATAAGACATCTAATTTTGTAATAACCACAGCAGACATTCCATTAATTTCAATCGCATATTTCATAGCAACTACATCAAACCATCCACATCGCCGAGGTCTACCGGTTGTAGTTCCATATTCCCTACCCTGTCTTCGCAAAACCTTACCCACAAAATAATCTTCATTCGAATTAGCTCGAGAGATATCTTCCTCAGTACAAGAATCACTTTTCTCCTCCTTCTCCATCTCTTCAGGAGTGCCTTGTTCTGTTGGAAAAGCCCCATTTCCTACTCGAGTGATGTATGCCTTTCCAATTCCTATAACAGAATCAATACGAGTAGGTCCAATACCTAAACCTGTGCAAGCACCACCTGCAGACGGATTAGACGACGTAACATAAGGATACGTTCCATGATCAATATCCAGAAGCGTTGCCTGAGCACCCTCAACCAACACCTTTTTTCCAGCAGTAATAGATTCATTAACCAGATGGGTAGTATCCGTAACCATCGGTTTCAATTTGTCAGCAAATTTTCCCTCAGCCGCAACAAAATCACCCATGCGTGTTCCCGTTCGAGCAATCTTAGAGGTATAGCACGGTCCAATCCCTCGACCAGTAGTGCCTACCTTGCCACCTTTATTCAAATCCTCATCAATATGATTCTGAGTAATCACGTGAGCTCGCGAACTAATAGCTAAATTGTTCTCATCAATAGAAAAACCCTGTTTCTCGAGTGTCGAAATCTCCTCACATAATACATGGGGATCAATAACCATCCCATTCCCCAACAGGTTAATCTTAGAAGAATGAATTATTCCAGAAGGCAAAAGATGAAACTTAAACACCTTGCCCTTAACAACGACCGTATGCCCGGCATTATTTCCACCTGCATACCGGCAAACTAAATCAGCTTTCTCAGCAAGAAAATCAACAATTGCTCCTTTTCCCTCATCTCCCCACTGAGCACCTACTATTACAAGAACATTCGTCATAAAAAGAAAGATAAGCAGGTTTTATATAAAGATTATGAAAAAGCAGATACTACTTCCGATAAAAACTCGTATGTGCTTAGCTTCATCAAGTCGAAATTCATTATTGTGCAAAGTGAAAGCTCGTCGTTGGGGGTTGCCCCCTCCGGGGAAACAGAGCCTTCAGAATCAGGAGATGGAATTTCGAAGGAGCTAAGCACAAACAAAAACGTATGTGCTTAGCTTCATCAAGTTGAAATTCATTATTGTGCAAAGTGAAAGCTCGTCGTTGGGGGTTGCCCCCTCCGGGGAAACAGAGCCTTC
>JAQBWB010000022.1 GCA_027623355.1 Nanobdellota archaeon
ATTCGGAATTTTAGACTCAAAAGTCGCTCTGAAGAGCGGGGCTTTGAACCCAAGCGACTTTTGAGTAACTCTTAGAACTTAACAATTTCAAAGAGCTTTCTAAAATCTCAAACACCTAGTGTTCGAAAGTGCAACCTCTACGACGAGCCAGTAATCATTTCATCAGGGATTTCGACTTGACGATGCTTAATTCACACTTATTTTCTATACATAATTGCTATTTGGCAGAATGAGAGAAGCATTCCTAAGAGAAGGAGAGTTACTCCTAATGGTGGCGAGGTGCCGGTAGCGCCGATTGCATTTCCGGTAATTGAATTTACTACTGCTTGTTCTACTATGATGGTTCCTCGATATCCCATCACGGGATCGATGCAGAGTTTTTCTCCTCTTAAGTCGAATTTATAGGTAAATGAGTCTCCCTTTTCTAATCTTCCACTGTAGGCTGTTCTTTTTCCTAACTCGTAACAGGAAATTTTATGAGGTTTTTCATCGTTTGATTCCCAGGTGACTGTTGCTCCTGCTGTTATGGTAATTGTTTCTGGAATGAATGCTCCGTTAATTTCAATTGTTGTTGCTGAGTTAGCTGGCACTGATTCTGTTGGAGGGGATAGCGCGGGTTCGGGAAGATCTTCGAATGCGGTGTCGATAATGTTATCTAGCGCTTTTGCTTCTGGGATTTGTTCTGTTGTACATGCAGCTAGCGTTAGGATAAGAAATATACTTAGTAGCGCGGATTTTAGCTGCATGATTGTATTTTGATTTGCTGGTTTATAAATTTTGTGTGTTTTGAGAGTAGTTGTCAATAGCCATCAGTCAATGGACTGGTGATTGAGCACATTTCCTTTCATCTTTGAAAAAACGTAGATGAAAACAAATGTTTAAAAAACAGCTGTGTTTCTTTCATGTCATGGGTGAAAATCTTTTTAATAAGGTGTGGAGTAAACACATTGTTCGTGAATTGCCTACGGGACAGACTCAACTCTTTATTGGATTGCATTTGATCCATGAAGTTACCTCGCCACAGGCATTTCAGATGTTGCGTGAACGTGGTTTAAGCGTTGCCTATCCTAAACGTACGATTGCTACGGTGGATCATATTGTGCCTACTGATGAAACTAAACGTCCTTTTTCTGATTTACTTGCTGAGAAGATGATGCAGGAGATTGAGAAGAACGCTAAAGAATTTGATATCACTTTATTTGATACTACTAACAGTAACCAGGGTATTGTGCATATTGTTGGACCTGAATTGGGATTGACACAACCTGGGATGACGATTGTTTGTGGTGATTCGCATACTTCAACACACGGTGCGTTTGGTGCTATTGCTTTGGGAATTGGCACGTCTCAGGTTCGAGATGTGCTTGCTACTCAATGTTTAGCTATTAACAAACCTCAGGTTCGTAGAATTGTTGTTAACGCTGAACTTGGTAAGGGTGTGTATGCCAAGGATGTTATTCTCGCTATTATTCGTAAGCTTGGAGTGAATGGTGGAATTGGGTATGCGTATGAATATGCTGGTTCTGCTATTGAGGCTATGTCGATGGAGGAGAGGATGACGTTATGTAACATGACGATTGAGGGTGGCGCTAAGTGTGGTTATGTTAATCCTGATGTTAAAACGTTTGAGTATCTTAAGGGTAGGGAGTATGCCCCTAGGGATGCCTCTTACGAACGAGCTTTGAGGTATTGGAAATCCATTGCATCGGATGCTGATGCTTCGTATGACGATGTTGTTGAATTTGATGGTTCATTGATCGAGCCCATGGTGACTTGGGGCATTAATCCTGGACAGACGATGGGTATTTCGGAGAGGATTCCTTCTGTGGAATCTTTTTTTGCTGATGAACAGCTTACGGTTACGCAGGCACTTAAACATATGTCGTTTTCGTCTGGGGATATGGTTAAAGGTAAGAAGATTGATGTTGCTTTCATTGGATCTTGTACTAATGGTAGATTATCAGATTTACGTGAGGCTGCTAAGATGATTAAAGGTGGCAAGGTTGCTAAAGATGTGAAGGCTATTGTTGTGCCTGGTAGTCAGAAGGTTAAGAAGGCTGCCGAGGCCGAGGGATTGGATGGTATTTTTACTCGTGCTGGTTTTGAATGGCGCGCTGCTGGTTGTTCGATGTGTCTTGCTATGAATCCGGATAAGTTGCAAGGTAGTCAGTTATGTGCTTCTTCGTCAAATAGAAACTTTATTGGTCGGCAGGGATCACCTACGGGTAGAACATTACTTATGAGTCCTGCTATGGTTGCTTTGGCTGCAATCCATGGTTCGGTTGTTGATGTGAGGGATCATCTTGGTTGAATTAATCTCTGAGGTTGAGGGTACAGGTATTTTTGTTCAGGGTAATGATATTGATACTGACAGAATTATTCCTGCCCGTTATATGAAAGAGGTTACTTTTGCTCCTTTAGGTGAGTTTGCATTTTATGATGCTCGGTTTTCGGAATCGGGTGACAAGAAAGACCATCCGTTTAATGATTCTAGATTTAAAGGGGCTTCTATTCTTGTTGTGAATAAGAACTTTGGTTGTGGTTCATCGAGAGAGCATGCACCTCAGTCTCTTTTGCGTTGGGGGATTAAGGCTGTTATTGGAGAGAGTTTTGCTGAAATCTTTGCCGGTAATTGTACCATGCTTGGAATTCCTACTTTGGTATTAGATCCTGCTTCGATTACTTTTCTTATGGATTGGATTAAAGAACATCCTTCGGAGGCTATCACTTTGGATGCTGAGAAGCAGCAGGTTATTTATTCTGGTAAATCGGTAGATGGTACGATGGTTTCTTCGTCTCGAAAGGCGTTACTTGAGGGTACGTGGGATTCGACTTCATTACTGTTGGAAGGAAAAGATGCTATCAAAGAAGTTGCTGATCGTTTAGATGCGCTTTATAACTAATTTTTCACATGAGGCAATAGAAATTCTTTAATTTTTGCATGGGTGAGATTGTCATAGATATCAGTAAACAATGGCTATGAACTCTAATGCGGGAGGGAGAGCGTTTTCTATTTTTTCTTTTACTTTTTCTAACATCCCATGCCAGCTTGCATCTACCCAATATTCTAGTCTTATTCCTACTTTAGTGTTATTGATTTTTTGACCTGTAGTTGAATCATTGCAGAGTCTTCTCAGTGTTGGAAATATGGAAAGTGCTTTTGTGAGATAGCCGGGGTTACTATAGTCTGCAAGCAGGTACTCTTCTGGAGTAATGCGTGTTTCTTTCATAGCATTTGAATTCCCACTAGCTTTATAAATTAATGAGCTTTTCTGAGGGTTAGTATGGAACTCAATCGAACTAGTAAGACGATGACTGCAGGTATTGAGCGGACTCCGAACAGAGCAATGCTTCGAGCAGCTGGAATGAAGGATGAGGATTTTTCTAAGCCTCTTATTGGAGTTGCTAGTGCTGGTTCAGAGGTTTCACCTTGTAATATGCACCTGGATGGCTTGGCAGTATTTGCTAAAAAAGGTGTTACTGAGGCTGGGGGGTACGCTATGAAGTACAATACGTTCATTGTTACCGATGGCGAGGCGATGGGACATGAGGGTATGAAGTGTTCTTTGATTTCTCGAGAGGTCATTGCTGATACTATTGAACTTGTTACTCGGGGACATCAATTTGACGCTATTTTAGGTATTGGAGCTTGTGATAAGACGATTCCTGGTAGTGTTATGCCTATGGCTCGTTTGAATCTTCCTTCGATTTTTGTGTATGGTGGGACGATTAAGCCGGGAAGGCATAATGACAAAGATATTGATATTGTAACTGCTTTCGAGGCGGTTGGTGCGGTTGCTGCTGGTAAGATGAGTGAGAGTGAAGCTAAAGAAATTGAATGTTCTGCCTGTCCGGGCGCTGGCGCTTGTGGTGGGATGTACACGGCTAATACTATGAGTGCTGCTATTGAGGCTTTAGGCATGTCTTTACCTGGAAATGCTTCGTTGCCAGGTGAAGATAATCGAATGGAGCAGATGATGGAGGATTCTGGTCGTGCTCTTGTTGCTTTGATTACTGCTGGAATTAAACCACGCGATATTATGACTAAACCTGCTTTTGAAAATGCTATTCGGGTTGTGATGGCGTTAGGTGGTTCGACAAATGCTGCTTTACATTTACTTGCATTGGCTAGAGAGGCTGAGGTTTCGTTAACGATTGATGAATTTAATGCTTTTTCAGATTCAACTCCTACGCTTGCTGATATGAAACCTGCTGGCAAGTATGTGATGACTGATTTAGACAGAGTAGGGGGTGTTGCTATGGTAATGAGGATGCTGCTCGATAAAGGAATGTTGCATGGGGACTGTATGACGGTTACGGGTAAAACGGTTGCTGAGAATTTGTCTTCGGTTAACGTTTCGTTAGAGGGACAGGATGTTGTGCACTCGTTTCTGGACCCTGTTAAGAAACGTGGTTCGTTTATGATTTTGAAGGGTAATTTAGCTAGTGAAGGTGCTGTTTTGAAAACATGCGGTTTGGATTCTATTTCGCATGTGGGTCCTGCTCGTGTGTATGAGAACGAGGAGGATGCTTTGAAGGCAATTCTTGAAGGTGTTGTGGTTGAAGGGGATACAGTCGTTATTCGTTATGAAGGTCCGAAAGGAGGTCCAGGAATGAGGGAGATGTTATCTCCCACTTCAGCTCTTGCTGGACGAGGATTGCATAAGAAAGTTGGTTTGATTACCGATGGTCGCTTTTCTGGAGGTAGTCATGGGATTGTTGTTGGGCACGTTGCTCCTGAGGCCCAGGAAAAGGGTGTTATTGCTGTGGTTATTGATGGCGATGTAATTACTATTGATTCTGAGAAGAAATTGTTGCATGTCGAGTTATCTGATGATGAAATTGCTAATCGTTTGAAGGATTGGAAGAAAAAAGAGATTAAATATACTAGCGGTGCATTGTATAAGTATGGGAGATTAGTTTCGAGTGCTTCTAAGGGAGCGATCACTAGTTAAGTTCAGATTTTATTGTATCAAAGAATTCTTTGTCTTTTTTGTGAGTTAATAATTCCGTCACTTCATGAATGTCTACCCAGCGGGCTTCTGGATTTTCGGGATCTTCTGGTTTTAGCTCTTGTTGATCGGTTCTGAAGAGAAACAGGGTGATATGTTTTTTTTCGCGTATCTCGTCACCTTCGCCATGTTTACCGATTTTTGGCCTTTCATAGCTGCCTAGGTCTTTGATGAAGGTTAATTCTGTTACTCCTGATTCTTCTTTGATCTCTCTTCGGGCTGCGGTGAGGGCATCTTCGCCTGGATCGATGTGTCCTTTTGGAAGGGACCAGGAATCGTTATTTTGATTGACTACGAGAATTTTATCTTGGTTGAGGACTACTCCTCCTGCGCTTTTTGTTAATTTCATGTCTTATTTCAGATTAGCTAGCAGTAGTTTTGGTGACTCTAGCATAACTTTTAGTTCATTACAGAATTTTGCTGCTTGTGCTCCATCTACTATTCGATGATCGAAGGTTAGGGATAATGGGAGTAGCTTTCGTATTGCTATCTTTCCTTCATATACAGCAGGCTTCTCTTTTGTTCTGCCTACCCCGATAATTGCGACTTCAGGATAGTTTTGAATGGGTGTGATGAAGATTCCGCCGATTGCACCTACATTGCTGATGGTGAAGGTTCCTCCCTTGAGTTCATCGAGTTTAATTTTTCTGGTGGTTGCTCTTGTTGCAAGGTCTTGGATGCTTACTGATATTTCTTCGAGTGACTTTTTGTCTGCATCTTTTACGACTGGAACCATTAAACCGGCTGGGGTGTCAACTGCAATTCCGATGTTGTAATAGTTTTTAAGAAGAATTGCTTGGTTCTTATCATCTACGTGTGCGTTAAAATAGGGATTTTTTTTGAGGGTTGCTACGATTGCCTTTACAAGGTAGGGCATCATAGTCATTTTTACGCCCTTTTTCTTGAAGGCTTCCTTTTCTTTTTTTACTAAGGCGTCTAGATCAGTTACATCGGCTTCTTCCATGTGTGTTACGGCTGCGGACTGGGTGGATGCATTGCTCATGTGTTGAGCTATTATCTTTCGGACTCCCTTGATGGGAATTATTTCATCTGTGTTGCTTTCTTCTGCCATGAATTTGTTAAGTAATTACTTCTTTAATTACTTTATGTTTTCTTTCTATTCCATTTATAAATACAGAAAGTATTCTCTTACTATGAAGACGCTAGTTGAGGAACATTCGGAATTTTATCCTGCTCTTATTTCGTGGATAAAGAAGGAGAATCCTAGTAAGGAGACGTTGGCACGCTATAAACTGAAGTTGTGCAAGCAGTTTTCCCAGAAGCATATTCCTACTGATATTGAGATTTATTTGAATGCTACTAGTGATGATGCTTCGAAGATTCGTGCTTATTTGACTACTAAGCCGATGCGCACCGGTAGCGGTGTTGCGGTTGTTGCTACGATGACTAAACCGTATCGATGTCCGCACGGGGCTTGCACATTTTGTCCGGGAGGATTGGGGAGTGTATTTGGTGATGTTCCTATGTCGTACACAGGGAATGAACCTTCAACGATGCGTGGGATGCGCAATGATTATGATGCGTACCGAATTGTGTTTAATCGCTTGGAGCAGTATATTATTCTTGGTCAAAATTGTGATAAGGTGGATCAGATTATTATGGGTGGAACGTTTACTGGCTTCCCTCCTGCTTATCGTGAGGAGTATATTCACTATTCTTTTAAGGCGTATAATGACTTTAGTCGTATGTTTTTTCGTTCTGGAAAACTTGATTTGGTTGCTTTTAAGAAATTCTTTGAGTTGCCAGGAAAGGTAGGAAATAAAGATCGGGAAGCTCGGGTTATGAAGAAGGTTCTTGCACGTAAGGAGATGAATGTGAAGAATCTTAAAGCTGAGCAGAAGATTAACGAGACTGCTGCGATTCGGTGTATTGGACTTACAATTGAGACGAAGCCTGACTGGGGATTCGCTAAGCATGGCTTGGTGTTATTGAAGCAGGGTGTTACTCGAATTGAACTTGGAGTGCAGACTATTTATGATGAGGTATTGGCTAGAACGCATCGTGGACACACCATTTCTGATACACACAAAAGTATTGCTGATTTACGAGATTTAGGATTTAAGTTGAACTTTCATGTCATGCCTGGGTTACCCGGTAAAAATGGCAAGGTTTTGAGTCGGGCTAAGGATATGGCTTCGTTAGAGGCGATGTTTACTGATGAGGCTTACATGCCCGATATGATTAAGATTTATCCGTGTATGGTGATGCCCGGTACGCCGATGTATGATGATTACAAGAAAGGAATCTTTAAGCCGATTTCTACTGCGGATGCTGCTTCGATTATTGTTGATGCCTATCGTTTTATTCCGGAATGGTGTCGCGTGATGAGAGTGCAACGTGATATTCCTACTAATGTTACTGAGGCGGGTGTTGATAAGACAAACTTGCGGCAGTATGTGGATAAGCTTGCCGAAGAGGAAGGAGTTGAGTTACGTGACATTCGTGCTCGAGAGATTGGTTTGCATAAGGTAGTGGGTAAGCCTGCATTAGTTGTACGAGAGTACATGGCTTCTGGCGGTAAGGAATTCTTCATTTCTATGGAAGCTAATGATAAGATTCTTGGTTTTTGTAGATTGCGAATGGTGCCTCGATCGTTACATCCTGCTATTACGTTGAACTCTGCTATGATTCGGGAATTGCACGTGTATGGGGGTGCTACTGCGATTGGAACTGCTGGAAAGAATACTCAACATAAGGGTGTTGGTCGTAAATTGATGGCGATGGCTGAAGAGATTGCTAAGCGTGAACGTCGGGAGAAGATACTGGTTATTTCTGGAGTGGGTGCTCGTGAATATTATAGGAAGTTGGGTTATTCACGAGAGGATTGTTATATGGTGAAAGAGATATAGTTTTGTCTTAGAATGGTATCGGTTATGGCTGGCTGGGGTGAGGACATTATCAACAAAAGCCTTGTTTGACTAGGGAGCAGATGGAGTTATTGTAGGTAGCAGGTTGTGCAGGTTTATTGAGTAAGATAGGATGAATGTGGAAGAAAAGATGGGAAAGTTTTTAAGATTTATCATTCAGATGTGATATGCATCTCTCTTTTTTATGCATCTCTCTCTCGTAAAATTTCTTCAAAATGGAGACATTGCTCAACTGTAAATGGGTGTAAATATGCCTCTCTTAACATGCTTAAAAAGAGGGTAATTATTTAGCACCTTCGAAATTCATGAGGTATTCAACGATAGAGCATCGTCCCTTAAGGACGACCTTCCACAACGTTCTCGATTACTTCACGAGACCCACACTGGGCATTTTCTAGTGATCGTCTGAATACCTGTCCCACTTCTCTCCCCAGTGTCGTGGCAATCTCCTACCACTGGAAAATCACTATTCCCATACACCCCACACAAACAAAGTTGATCGCTACCACAATAAGATTCAACATTAGGAATTGGTTCATGGGGTGCACATAATTTCATAGCACCACCATAGGGCACGCAGCACCTTCAAAGGATAATCTCCGGAATTTCGAAGATGGTTGCTTTAGCAGCCTACGAACGCTAGTGACTATGCTATTCACATACACTAAATAACAAGATTAATAAACTTCCTCTTCATCCATCGAAATATTATTATGGAACCAAAGAAATTTCTATTCATCTCCTACGACGGGCTGATAAGTGACACCGCATGGCATGTTTCTAAAGAAGGAAATCTGGTAAAATATTACATCCAGAACAAAGAAGAAGCAGAAGTAGGCGATGGATTTGTAGAAAAAGTGGACCGCTGGGAAGACCATACTGACTGGGCCGATGTTATTATTTTTGACGATGTACTAGGGATGGGAATCAAAGCGAAAGAGCTGCGAGACAAGGGTAAAGCAGTTATTGGGGGGACTCCCTACACTGATGAAATAGAAGATGACCGAGCATTTGGCCAGGAAGAATTAAAAAAACATGGAATTAATATCATCCCCTATAAAGACTTCTCAAGCTTTGACGCTGCAATCGAGCATGTTCAGACTAACCCAGGAAAGTATGTACTCAAACCATCTGGAGAAGCAGGAAACATCAAAGGACTGTTATTTATCGGTGAGGAAGAAGACGGAAAAGATGTTATCCAAGTCCTCAATGACTACAAAAGAGCATGGGAGGAAAAAATTCCAAAATTCCAGCTCCAAAAACGTGTTACGGGAGTGGAGATAGCAGTAGGAGCTTTTTTCAATGGAGAAAGATTTATCTATCCCATCAACGTTAATTTTGAACATAAAAAACTCTTTCCAGGAAATCTCGGTCCAAGCACAGGAGAGATGGGAACAGCGATGTTCTGGTCAGGTCCAAACAGGATATTCAACCAGACCCTTAAAAAGTTTGAATCAAAATTGGCTGATGAAAAATATGTTGGCTATATCGATCTTAATTGTATTGTAAACTCTCACGGAATCTATCCCCTAGAGTTTACCTCTCGCTTTGGTTATCCTACAATTAGCATCCAACAAGAAGGGATGATTACTCCAGTAGGAGCATTCTTTTTTGACCTGGCAAATGGGAAAGACCCCCAACTCAAGACACGGTCAGGATTTCAGGTAGGAGTGCGTGTTGTCGTTCCCCCCTTTCCCTTCACCGATAAGGAGACATTTGAGGTTAAATCCAAAGATTCCATTATCATCTTCAAAAAGCCAACTGAAGGAGTTCATATTGAAGATGTTAAAATGGTGAATGGTGAATGGCTTGTAACTGGAACATCAGGAATTGTCCTCATTGTTGTGGGTCTTGGAACAACGATGAAGCAGGCGATCCAACAAACATACACCCGCATCAAACAAATCATGATTCCTCACATGTATTATCGTACTGACATTGGAGAGCGTTGGTTTGAAGATTCTGATAAGCTCCACAACTGGGGCTATTTGCGGGAGATGTGATGGACTCTGATTATACCTTGAACATCGTAAGGGATGTTCATCGTTGCAAAGAGTTGTGGGGTACCTATATTCCTAAAAAAGTACTCTGGGATGAATGGGAGATTTGTGAATGCTTTTACGATAAAAAAATACACCAACTTCAATTCTTTGAGATATTTCAAAACAATATCAGTATAGGAGTGCTTCCCCTTTGGGATGATGTCAAGAAAGGCATCACCTTTTTTGGAGGGTTTTATCCCGAAAATAGAGGATGGTACTTTCCTAAAGAGGCACTCCCCTTCATCTGGCATCAGCTTCCAAAAAAATCATGTTTTGCCTATATTACCAAGAAAGCATATGATGACTTTCAAGAACAGCTTCCGGGTGCAAGTGATGCTTTCCTCGAACTTGAAGGGTACCGCTACTATCTTGACCTCAATAGCATAAGGCATAATCTCGATAATTACCTTGCTACTTTCAGCAAAAAACATAGAAAAAACCTAAGATACGACCTCAAACAGGCAGAAAATAGGGGGCTAGAAAAACAATGGGAAACAACAGAACATTTTGAAGAGATGGTTGAACTGAGCAATAAGCGGTTCGGAAAAGATTCCGATTATGCATCACCTCTTCATACGAAAGCTCTCAAGAGCATCCTGGAGATGATGAACGCAAAACGTAACGTTTACACCCTAACCATCACTCACCAAGAAAAGATTGTCGGAATCAGCACGAGCGTGATCCACAACCACATCTACTATATACTCACTCTCATAACAGACTCAACTGTAAAAAGCATCGGAAAATTATTAGTGATGGAACAGCTTCACAAAGCGATATCCCTTCAAGCAAAGGAAATTGATCTTCTAGCAGGAGATACACACTCCGAGTGGAAAGAGCTCTGGAACTTCCAGAAAGAGCCGTATTATTCCATAACAAAGACATAATCCCTTTGCACACATAAAGAGAATGACCTCTAAAAGAGAGTATGTTAAAAGGTTCGTTCAGAGTAACAACTTGCTATTACTCAAAAGTCGCTTGGGTTCAAAGCCCCGCTCTTCAGAGCGACTTTTGAGTCTAAAATTCCGAATGGTAAAGCCCCGCCCTTTAGGGAGGGGATAATTCGGAATTTTTTTACATTGAACTCTGCTATGATTCGGGAATTGCACGTGTAGGGGGGTGCTACTGCGATTGGAACTGCTGGAAAGAATACTCCCCATAAGGGTGTTGGTCGTAAATTGATGGCGATGGCTGAAGAGATTGCTAAGCGTGAATGTCGGGAGAAGGTGCTGGTTATTTCTGGAGTGGGTGCTCGTGAATATTATAGGATGTTGGGTTATTCACGAGAGGATTGTTATATGGTAAAGGCGTTGTAATACCATTAGCTTTTTAACTAAAACTCTATTCTGTAGAATCTATGTTTGACTTAGAACTTGATAAGGTAATTGCTGAAATTAAATCGCAAGGGAAAAAGAAAGTATTGATTCAGCTACCGGATGGTTTGAAGACTCGTGCTCAGGAGATTGTTGATACAATTGAAACTGAGACTGATGCTCAGGCTTTTATTTGGTATTCTTCTTGTTTTGGTGCATGTGACTTGCCTCTGGGATTAAATACATTAGGCATTGACTTTCTGATTGGGTTTGGTCATAATAAATATCATTATACGAGGACGGGATGGTGAGAGGGATTTTCGTATGAGAGATGTCAAGGATTTCTGGGCGATTCTCGATTTGGAGGTTATGGGAAACTACTTTAATCAGCAGTATCCTTATTTAGCAGCCACACCTATGGAGTTTATTGCATCGCAGTTTGATTTTGATTCCGATTTTGTTGGTCTTGACATTGCATCTGAGGATGGTATGTGTTTGGTTGTTCAGTATAATCCTCTGATTACTAAATTTCATTTAGATTTTTTTAATCCGACGGACCGATCGGTTAGCCTTCCTCTGGGAGCTATTGATCACATTGTTCTTACGCGTTCCGACGATGTAAGTAGGTCATTTTCACTAAAAGAAGGTAATCCTGGAGGCATGGTAAAAATAGCAACTAGTACTCTGGAGAAAGATATTTACCGTGTTAGTCTTGGTTCGAGGTTGGATCATGGTTGATACTTTGTTTGTTGATGGGATTTGGGAGAAGGAGATTGTACTTGGCAAGGAAGTTTTGGAGTTTTTTGCTAAGGAGAAGATTGCATCAGTTGCTTTATTTGCTTCTGTTCAGTTTCTTCAGCTTGATACGGTTAGAAAGCAGTTACAGGAAGCAGGAATTGTGGTTAAGGAGACGAAGGCTAAGCGAACGCATGTACAGACACAGGTTTTGGGTTGTGACGCTTATCATGATTCATACTCTGATGAGTTGGATGCGGATGCGATTTTGTATATTGGCGATGGTTTGTTTCATCCTAAAGCTATTTTGTTATCGCAGGCTCGCAAGAAGTCTATAAAAGATATTATTATTTGGGATCCTGTTTCAGTCATGATGAAGAAACTGGGTAAATCGGATATTGAAAGACAGTGGAAGAGACGCGAGGCGAATATCAAGAGATTTATTGCAGCTGAAACTATCGGGATTTTAGTTACGATTAAACCTGGACAGCAGTACTTGCATTTGGCTGAGAAATTGCGTGCTGATCTTGTCAAGAATGGTAAGAAGGGATATATCTTTATTGACAATACTATAGACATTTCCTTATTTGAAAACTATCCGTTTATTGATGCTTGGGTTAACACTGCTTGCCCTAGAATTGGGATGGATGATATTGTTAATGTTCGGCAATCTTTGGTTAATATCAAAGAAGCGTTTGATCCGGTTAAGGCGTTAGAAGAACTTGCTTAGATTCTCACGTAAATATCAACAACTGCCCCAAAATGTCTTTGAGTTCTCCGCCACAGAGTTCTATCCCCCCAATAAGTGAATTGACCCCTCTTTCGTCAAAATCGTTCACTTCATACGAGCAGGTAAGCGTTTTTCCTTCGAGTAACTCTTTCATTTCTTGGCTATCCTCTAAACTGACAATCGTCTTCGTAAAGATACAATCCTCGCTCGCAGTGTATTGCACCACACCGATCTCTTCTTCAAGGTTTACAGAACGCAGCCACACACCCCTCCACATAATGCTCCTTGGTTTGGACTAGCAACTTTGGATTCACAGCATTCGGGACAGGCGGCGCCAGTGGTTGGATGTACTCGAACACAGCCGCTTCCATCAATAGGTGGAATATCAATAGCTGTGACAATAGAGAAATGTAATGCTATTCCAGCAAGAATAATTAATACTAGTACATTCTTTTTAGGCGTTGTGTGTTTTATTGCTCCTTTTATATAAATAAGTTATGTTATTATCATCAATGAATTACCTCCAAAGATTTATATACACTTACTTCTTGCAACGCTCTATGACTCGGTTAGCAGTTAATTTGCCTAAGCTTTCTCGTTTTATTAATCGTTCTATTGTGCTTTTCACTCTCCTGTTTGCGGGTTTGGGATATTATGTTAGTTCAGGCTGGTACATTGGAGCTGGAATTTTTGGTTTTTTCGTTTTGATTAATGTATATTTGATTTATATTCAAAAAGATACTGCAGTTCTGCGTAATTTTGGTTTGTTTGGGCAGATGAGATATATTTTGATGTCGGTTGGTCCTGAGCTGCGTCAATATTTGTATGCATCTGACACTGAGGAGAAGCCCTTTAATCGCGCTGAGCGAGAGGAGGTGTACCAGAAGGCACAGGGAAAGGATAGTACTTCATCTTTTGGATCACTTGATAATTTCGATAGTAATGAGTTAAAGATTCGTCATTCGTTTTATGCTATTGATAAGGAGAAGGTGAAACCGTTTAAGGTTACGTTTGGTGAGGAACGAGGTATTAAAAATACGTATACTATTACTAAACCGGTTATCATTAGCGCTATGTCATTTGGAGCTTTAGGTGAACATGCGGTTCGTGCTTTGAGTCGTGGTGCTAAGCGTGCTGGTATTCCTATGAACACGGGCGAAGGTGGCTTTCCTAAATATCATCTGATGGAGGGTGCTGATTTGATTTGGCAGATGGGTACAGCTAAGTTTGGGGCTCGCAATGACGATGGTTCGTTGAATGAGGCAAATTTGAGGAAAATTGCTTCAGAGAAGAATGTAAAGATGATTGAGATTAAATTTTCGCAGGGTGCTAAACCGGGTAAAGGTGGATTGTTGCCGGCTGAGAAGATTACTGAAGAAATTGCTTTATTGCGTCATGTCCCGATGGGGAAGGATGTTGTTAGTCCGCCACACCATAAAGAATGTGTTGATGCACCCTCCACTGTTCGATTTATTGGTCGGGTTCAGAAAATAGTTGCAAAACCTGTAGGTATTAAGTTTTGTTTGGGTTCTGATAAAGAATTCAGGGAGTTGGTCAGGGAGATGAAAAAGCAGAATACATTTCCCGATTATATTTCGTTGGATGGCGCTCAGGGTGGCACGGGAGCTGCGCCTAAAAGTTACATGGATGATATTGGGGTTCCGTTGTTTCCAGCGTTACATTCCGTGCAGAATATTCTAGTCGAGGAAGGTGTAAGGAATAAATTGAAATTATTATCTGCTGGAAAATTAATCAATCCAGGAAAGCAGATGATTGCTTTGTCTTTAGGTGCGGATGCTTGTTACACTGCCCGGGGATTTATGTTGGCCCTAGGATGTATTCAGGCATTGCAGTGCAATAGAAACACGTGTCCGGTTGGGATTACTACACATAAAAAAGAGTTGCAGCATGGGCTCGATATTGAGGATAAAGCGCAACGCGTTGCGAATTATGTTGCTAGTTTAGATCATGAATTTTATGAATTGCTTGCTAGCACCGGGAAGAAATCTGGAACTGAACTTTCTGTGGATAATTTGTACATTCCTGATGGATATCCGATGGATATCAAAGCGCATTCTTAGAACTATTTCTTCTTTTCAACAGCATGGCCACCGAATTCTCTTCGGATGCCAGCAATTACTTTTTTTCCTAGATCAAATTTGCCTTCTGGTGTTGATAATCGTATCTTTCTTGATTCCTGGAAGCTTGGAGCGAAGGCTTTTACGGATTCTACTGTTTTGGTGAGTTCTTCGATAGTGACACTGCCTATTTTTGTTGAGAGGTCTTTGAAATCTGGACGTTCAAAGGCATTCACCATCCAGTCGAGGAGTGAGCTGGATACGATGCTTGCAGGTTGCCATACTTTGGCCGCTTTATGGAAATCTATTTTCTTTTTATCTAGCAGTTCTACTCCTTCGGCTAGGCCCTGCATAAAGGTGTATTCAATAATGTTGTGGACGCTCTTCACATAATGTCCCATTCCGGACTCTCCGAAATATCCATAGCCTTCTTTTGGAGCTAGGGTTTTGCAGAATGGTTCAATGTGTTTAAATTCATCTTTGGGACCGCCAATCATTAATGCATATCCACGTTCAAGTCCGTGGATTCCCCCGGAAACGCCTGCATCAAAGAGATGTACGCCTGATTTAGCACAGAGTTTGCTTTGCCGTTGTGCATTTTCGTAATAGGAGTTAGCGCCATTGATGATTATGTCATCAGTTTTTAACATAGGTAGAAGTTTTTCGATGTGGTCATCGGTGATTTCACCTGCTGGTAGCATGAGCCAGATGATTTTCTTTTTGTCTAATTTGTCTACTACTTCTTGAAGGCTGTAGGCAGGGATTGCACCTTTCTTTGCGATATCGTCTACTTTTTCTTTGGTTCGGTTGTGGGCAACTACTTCGTGCTTATTTTTTACTAGTCTTTCGACCATGCTGTATCCCATTCTTCCTAGGCCGATAATTGCTACTTTCATTTTTTAGTGTGTGCTTCTTTTATTTTTTTGATGATTGATTGTGGATCGAGATCTTGATGAGGGATGTGTTCCCAGATTCCACCTTTTCCTGGTCTTACGGATGCAAGATGGAGGAATTTTGGGGTTAACCCGTTTTGTAGGAGTGCTTTTGCATAGTTGTTACCGAATCCTGACTTTTCGTTTTGGGTTTCTACGAATACTACTAATTTAGATGCTCCTACTTTTTTAATCATGGTTTCATCGATTGCATTGAGGGTGGGTTTGTTGATTAGGCCTATATCGATGCCTTGCTCTTTTAGTTGCGTTACAGCATCTAGGCAGCGGTAGAGCATTTCGCCATAAGTTACGATGTATCCGTCTTTTCCTTCTCGGATTATTTCGTCTTTTCCCGGTGTGAATTTGTAGCCTGTATCGTGAATTTTCTTTCCTTCTTCGTCTAGTACAAAGGGAGTGTCAGATCTCGTTGAAAAGATGAAGCGTAATCCCTCGTCATCATATACGCTGTTCACAATTTCTTGCATCTGTAATGCGTCTGCGGGGAAATACATTTTAATGGAACTTTCTTCTGGTAGATGGGCATCGATAAAGCTAAGATTGACTCCAAAATGGCAGGTATCATCGGCCATCCAGTCTACTCCGGCATGCGAGAAGTGGCAGAGTGCATTTCTTTTGTTTAATGCTGCCATCTGAATTTCTGAGGAAAGCATTTCGCTTCCGAATACCGCGAAGGTTGCAAATACTCCTTGGCATCCGTGTTCTGAACCGAAGCCGGCTGCTCTTAGAAAGAGGGTTCGTTCCATGATTCCGCCTGAGATGTATCTTTCTGGAAATTCTTTTTGGATTGCATTTACGCCGGTGGATTCGCCTAAATCTGCACTGTAGACCATGATCTTTTTTCTTCCTTCAGGACCTTTCTTTTTCATTATCTCTGCTAAGGCTTGTCCAAACATCTTTCTACAGGATGCAGTATCAACGGAGCTTGAGCGATATGCTTTTGGGTCGTTAGTCTTAACGGGATCCTCTACTTTGACTGCCGACTCTATTGTTTGAATAGCTTTTGCGTGGTTGTGCTTTTTGAGATATTCTATTGCAACTCCTGGTGAGACTGCATCGTGGCCTTTGCTTTTTCCTGCTACTTCTGGAATGCCATGCGCCATTTCCCGTTTATGGACTATTGCGATGGGTTCTTTTGCAAGGAATGCTGATCTGATTGTTTCATATAGGGCATCTAGGTCTTCTTCCTTTTTGCCTGTTGTAATGGTAAGGACCTTCATTCCATGTCCCTCCAGGGTTTTTGCTGCATCGAATCCTGGGAGGTAGTCTTTCGGGAATCCTTCTATGGTAACGTTATTATCATCAACGATGAGGACCACGGGAAGATTTGCAGCTACGGCTTGTCTTGCTGCTTCTGCATTGTTGCCCTCTTGTTGAGCTCCGTCGCTACAGAACAGGACTACTTTTTGCTTTGTGCGTTCTGCTACCCCGTTGATGTCAGCCCACATATGGCCGAGTCTTCCTGAGGCGAAATCTACTCCTAATTTTTCATTGACTTCGGGATGTCCGGGTAGTCCTGATTTGTATTCTCGATAGTGAAGAAGATCTTCCATTTTCATCCCTTTTTCTGGATTGAGAGCTGCTAATAAGTATTGTAATGCGACACGATGTCCTGCTTCATCGAATAAGGTCGGGTAGATGTTTGATTCTCCTCTGATGAAGGCTTCTACGATGAGTGCTTCGGGTGTGATGTCGTAGGCTCCACCGGTGTGGCCGGAGACCCCTTTAGCGGATGCATATCCTGTAAAAAAAACGATGATGTCTCTACAGAGATCGATATTGGTTTTTAGTTGCTCTTTTTGGTCTTTAGTAAGTTTGGATTTAGATAGGTTAAAGGTTAATGGTTGGTATTCTTTGATGTCGATAGGAAATTTCATTTTCTACAAGGTAAATTCTTCTGAGGTTCTTTATAAACTTTGCTTATGAATGGCCGCATAGAAATCCTATGTTAGCGCCAATTCGCGAAGCCTTTCAGAAAAGACAACAAACCGACAAG
>JAQBWB010000088.1 GCA_027623355.1 Nanobdellota archaeon
CGACCCCTCGCAACGCACCTGCTTGTGAAAGGTGAAAGAATTTCGACCTTAGGATGCTATGCACATACTGTTATTAGGAAAAGCAAGGAGGGGACGAATCTATTTTGCGGTGAGAAGACAGAAATTAAATCCTTTTTCGATGGCTTCGATGCTCGCCTTTAAGATGTTTGGGGAGACGCCTACAGTTCCGAAGGTTTCATTTTCTTTTGAGAACTCAATGTAGACACGTACTGCGCTTTTTTCTGCTTGGTCTTTAACAATCGCTACCTTGTAGTTGGTGAGTTTGATGGGAGATTTATGGAGATCAGAAATTAACTCATTCATTGTCTGGAAAGCAGCATCAATGGGTCCGCCCACGACGCGAGAGGAGGCTACTTTCTCTGTTCCTTCAACAGTAGCTTTGATGCTACATTCGGCGTATTCATCATCCCCTTGCTCGGATCGGATTTCCCAGCTTTTAATTTTTAGGGGGATCGCATTTTTCTCAACTTTTTCTTTTAGCAAGAACTGCTCAACAGGAAGTGTACCCATACTGTAACCTGCTTTTTCCATCTCTTCTACAAGAGAGAGCATCTCGGTTACTTTTGGATCGTGCTTTTCGATAGTCACACCGAATTTTTTGAGTACCTCTAAGATATTCGCTTTTCCACCTAGGTCACTAAGTATAATGTCTCTTTTGTTTCCCACATGGCTTGGGTCGATGTGTTCATAGGATGCCCCCTTGTTAATCGCATCCACATGAATTCCTCCTTTATGACTAAATGCATTTTTTCCGATGAATGGTCTCTTGGGATCTGCTTTCATATTTGCTAGGGTATCTATCTTGGCGCTTAGTGCAGATAACTTTTCTAATCGGACGTTTGGTAGCTCTCCGTCCATCTTGAGTAAAAAATTGGGGAGGATTTGGCAGAGGTCTGCATTTCCTGTTCTTTCTCCAAGACCATTTAGTGTGCCTTGAATCATTTTTACTCCTTCTTCAATGGCAACAAGAGAGTTTGCAACTCCTAACCCTGAATCGTTATGGAAGTGGGCGCCTATTTTTACTTCATTATTTTTTGCTCGAAGGTAGGCAAACACTTCTCTCATGATTTCTCTAACTTCTCCGGGAAGTGTGCCTCCGTTAGTGTCACAGGGAATCACATAGGATGCTCCTGCGTTAGATGCTACGTCAATACATTGGAGTGCGTAGTGTTTATCATCTTTATACCCATCAAAGAAATGCTCGAGATCATAGAATACTTCGAGACCCTGTTCTTTAAGAAAAGCAATGCTGTCTTTAATCGCCTCTAAATTTTTCTCCGGAGTTGTGGAAAGCTGTTTCTCGATGTGGACTTTCCAGGTTTTCCCAAAGATACATGCCACCCGAGCCTTACTTTTTATGATTCCTTGTAGGTTGCTGTCCTCTTCGGCAAGGATATCCTTTTTTCGAGTACTTCCAAAAGCAACCAGGGTGCTTGTTGTAAGAGTAAGTTTTGCAGCTTCGTGGAATGTTTCCATTTCCTTTTTATTTGCTCCTGGCCACCCGAGCTCGATATAATCTATTCCAAACGTATCCATTTCTTTTACTAATTCTATTTTATCTTGAATTGAGAAATTCACTTCTGCACTTTGACATCCATCTCTTAACAAGGTATCAAATATTTTTAGCTGATCCATAGCAGTCGATAACACCCTTTTCTTTATAAGACTTTTCGCTTTTCTATTTGTCACTCTTGAATGGTCATTATAGAAAGGTTTATAAAGTAATTTGAGGTCCTCAATTACATGTTAGTTCAGAAAGACTTTTTGAGTAAGCTGAAGGATTTTGGTCTCAATACCTATGAGAGTAAAATTTGGACTGCTTTGTTATCTAGGGGGACTTCTAGTGCGGGTGAATTGAGCGATATTGCAAATGTTCCAAGAAGTAGAAGCTATGATGTTCTAGAAAGCCTAGATCGAAAAGGATTTATCACGATGAAGGCTGGAAAGCCCATTACCTATGTTGCTGTTGCTCCTGCGGAAGTTATTGATAGGATTAAGGAGAAACTTGAGGATCATTCTAACGTTCAACTCGCTTTAATTGAAAGCATTAAGACTACTCCCGTTCTTGATGAACTTAACGCATTACATCTCCAGGGAGCCGCTAATGTTCATCCTGTT
This sequence comes from Nanobdellota archaeon, assembly GCA_027623355.1. Lineage (GTDB taxonomy): Archaea > Nanobdellota > Nanobdellia > Woesearchaeales > JACPBV01 > JAQBWB01. Next base: position 2,140 of record JAQBWB010000088.1, read on the forward strand.
GATCTTACCGGGAGCATTTGTGGAAGAACAAACATTTACAACCACCTTATTTCAATGATTAAAAAGGCTAAGACTAGCATTACGTTATCTACAACCGATTCTGGGCTAACTCGTAAGACTGCCGCTTTGCTTTCTTATTTGGAGAATGCTGCTTCAAGGGGAGTTCGAGTAACTGTCGCTTGTCCTGGTGGGAGCAAACATGAACACGCAAAGACTTTTTCTGCGTTTTCTAAGGTTGTGAGGGCTAAACACCCTTCGCGCTTCTGCATCGTTGACAAAAAAGAAACCCTTTTCTTTTTGATGTTAGACGAGTCAATTCATCCTAGCTATGAGGTTGCGGTTTGGGTTGCAACTGATTTTTTTGCAAGTAGATTAGAGGCCGCATTCCAGCAACATCTTTCTGCTTAACTTTTTGAGATTAGTAACTATACATTCTTAACTCTATATTCGGCCGCATAGAAATCCTATGTTAGCGCCAATTCGCGAAGCCTTTCAGAAAAGACAACAAACCGACAAGAGGGTTGGCTCCTACGGAGAACCGCTTTAGCGGTACCAGCAATGTTTCATTGCTCAGTATGTCGGTTTTTAGATTAAGAAGCAAG
>JAQBWB010000089.1 GCA_027623355.1 Nanobdellota archaeon
GATAGGAATACCTGGAACAATGGGAGGAGCTGCTGTCATGAATGCAGGCACGGGGGCCTGGGAAATGAAAGGAATAGTTAAATATGTAAAAACACTAGATCATAATGGGAAAGTTAAAATTTATTCAAATGACGATCTTGACTATGATCACCGTTATTCAATACTCCAAGGGGGCAGTGAAGTAGTATATGCAGTAGGTATACGGGTGATGAAAGGAGACCCAGAAAAAATACAGCAGAGAACAGATAGTCTAAAAGTAAAAAGAGAGGATCAACCGAATCATCCCAGTGTTGGATCGGTCTGGGTACGCAGAGGAGTCAACCCAGAAAGTGATAGTGAAAGTGATCGTGGTTCAGGAGTTTTCTATACTGACGAAATACTACCTGAGACAGGTATTGCAGGCTGGAAATCGCAGAGCGGCAATCTATGTGTACCTAGGACCCCCGATAGTCGAATAGGTTGGCTAATTAATCCAGATCGATTAGCCACCTCTTATGATGTTCTCGAATTGGCTTCAAGAATAAACCGTCGAGTCTTAGAACACTACAAAGCTGTAGGAAATATAGACCTTAAACTAGAAGTCAAGTTAGTAGGCAATACTCCATCGGGACATTCACTAAATGACGCATTCAAGCAAATGAAATCAGGAGAAGTTCGCCTAGAAGATGCAAAAAAACATTTTGGATATGAGAGCAACTAAGAATGGGAACCTTCTACATAGCAAGGCACCCTCGAACCGAAGACGATGTAACAGGTGGCAGTAGGACAGTAAAGGGACGTTCCAATTCCTCCCTCACCGATAGAGGACTTCTACAAGCACACTATCTTTCAAAATTTCTTTCCAAAAAAGATCTCCAGAGAGTGAGATACAGTCCATCTGGAAGGACCAAAGACCAACTCCAAATAATCCGTCAGGATCTTGGAGAGGCAGTATTCATCGAGGAGGAGCCACGTCTTGCAGAAAGAGATTTCGGTCCCTGGACAGGACAAACATACTACGACATAGGAAAAACACTTGTGGACGAAGAGGAAGCCGCAAAAGGAATTGAATCTGTGGAGGAAGAGGAAGTTCTACGAGCCCTGATGTATCAACCAGAGTTCAAGCCACTAACCCCTAACTATGCCGGAGATCATGGCAAAGGAGAATCATTTAATGATATGGCCGACCGAGCCTGGGATCTGGCAAACGAATATGTTGGCAAGCACGCAGATAAGAATGTCGCCTTCCTAACGCACAGAGTATTCGGTAATATATTTCTCAACGCCCTACGCCTCGCAAGCGAAGGAATGGACAAAGGAGAGTTTAGCGGATTTTATGAGAGATACCATTTTCCCTGGCAGGAGCACGAACTAGGAGCACTTCATATAGTAAAGATGATCAATCAAGGAGGGAATATCAAAATGAGAGTTCAGCACACCAACTACACAAACCATCTCATGCCTCTCGAGCACACCATGTATGAAAGAGAGATTTCTGGACCTACTAAAGAAGACGCACCCCTAATAAAGACGCTTCGAGAAATCATAAGTTCAACTAGTACTCCATAGCAATTCTCGAACTATACAAATCCCTAAACACTTCTAACACATGTTCAGTTGTCGTCAAAATCCGAATATCTTCTTTAGTCAACGACTTAGAAAGCTTTCGTATCTTAAGCAAAATCTCATCCCGCGCTGAAGAAAACTGCTCACACTTCTTAAGATTAAATTTGTAATAAAGATCCTGATACGACTCAATAGCATCAGTGATATCTCCCAAGATCATAATTCCATCCTTAGTCGCAACAATCTTATTCTCTATGATATCTCTAGACGCATTTCTAAGGATATCGATAATCATATCCAATGAGGAAATAATGTGAAACAGAAAAGGAGTATTTTCGTACTCAGTATACCCTACTTTGTACAAGATTCTTAGGGTATACCCTACAAATTTAGTAATGGTATTGTGTTTTTCCTCAAGACTTCCCACCAATTCGTAGTCTCTCGTTTTAACACCTAGATACAAATCCTTACTCGCATCAATAACAAGAAGAAAAGTCCGTTTGAGCATCGCATCAAATTCCTTAGCAGAACTCACAGTGATTTTTTTGATTATCACAAAATCTCCTCGTTCCTGAGTAATTTCATACCCAATAGATCGAGCTATCTCTCCATGAATAACCGAAAGAAAGCGAACCTGGTGCCCAAGGCGGTGGTGCACCGTTGTAGAATTCTTGAATGAGAAACGAATACTACTGTATCCTCTAATAAATAATCCACGTACTAAGAAAATCAGCGAATCCTTATCTAATTCAGAAATATCCAAATCTATATTCTGCTCCTCAGGATTATCATTCGGAAGCTCAACAATAATTTTATTCCCATCCTCCTTTATCTCAAGCTCATCTCCCTTCTTAATTCCATGTTGTATTGCCCATTTTCTCGGAAGTGAAATTAATTGTGTAGAATTTGCAATTTGTATAACTTTTCGTCTCATCTTTAAATCCCCACGATCTCAATATAGTTTATGTATAGTTTATGAATAATACACTAATGAATCCCAATACTTTATATAAATCTTTCTATCTATATAATCATTATAAAGTTTAAGGGTTAAATATATAAAAGAGATTCTATTACAATAACTATAATAAAAAGGGGATTTCAATGTCTTTCAAATAAAAGAGTTGTAAGGCATTACAAAACCGGAGTTTTAAAATGGAAGAAACAGAAGAAATATA
>JAQBWB010000090.1 GCA_027623355.1 Nanobdellota archaeon
GCAGGCTGCTAAAGCAACCCTCTTCGAAATTCCTGAGATTATTCCTTGAAGGTGCTGCGTCCCCGGAGGGAGCTCCCCCCGCAACGCACCTGCTTTGGAAGGTCAAAGAATTTCGACCTTAGGATGCTATTCACATACCAATCGACAGGTATTTAAAATTCTTGTGTATTGCGATTGCATGGATAAGCGTTTGTTGAGGAATGGATTAACGATCTTAAGTAAACAGCTGGATCTTCCTATTGTGTGTATTCAGGTTACTGTTAAAACGGGATCCGACCATGAAACTCTTGACAACAATGGAATTGCGCATTTTGTTGAGCATATGTTGTTTGAAGGCACAGAGAAAAGAGACGGTGCTCGAGCTATTAGCAATGAGATTGAGGCTGTTGGAGGAGTTATTAATGCCTATACTTCTAATCAGCGTACGTGTTATTACATTAAAGTTCCAAGAGCCCATTTTACTCTTGCATTAGATTTACTTTCGGACCTTGTATTGAATTCGGTGTTTCCCCAGAAGTATCTTGAGAAGGAGAGGAAGGTTATTTTGAAAGAGATCAATCTTCATCGTGATGAACCTAGGAGTCATCAGTGGCAGATATTTCAACGCGCCCTATTTGGGGTGCATGCTGCAGGAAGGGCTACCTCCGGGACGGTGAAGACCGTAAGTGAGATGAGCCGGAATGAGTTGGTTGCTTTTTATGAAAAGCATTATGCTGCTGAATCAATGATTGTTTCAATTGTAGGAGGATTACCAGGCGATGCTATCAAGCGAGTGGAACATGCTTTCTCTGGTTGTCGTGAAAATAAGGAGCCTTCTTTTCCTCGATCTTCGTTTCCAGCATATACTCACCTTAGTGAGAAGCGAAAGATGAATAATTCTTATTTTGTGATGGGATATAGAACGGTTGCAAGGACGGATCACGATAGTTATGTGTTTGATGTTATTCGAAGCATTCTTGGTCGCGGTCAATCTGGTGCGATTTTTGAGGAGATTCGAAATAAACGAGGTTTGGCATATGAGGTAGGGGTGTATCACGATGCGTTACGTGATTACGGCTACTTGGCCATTTATTTGAATACTCACAAGAATCATTTCGCAACTTGTTTATCGGTTATTTTTGCAGAGTTTAAGAAATTGGAGAGCTTGCCGCAAACTGAATTGGATGACGCTAAAGGATATTTAATTGGTCAGTATGTTCTTGATCAGGAGGATACTCAGTCTATAGCAGACGGTCTAGGGTTTTGGGAGATGGTTAAGGATGTTAAACTTTCTGAGGAGTATTTGACGCATGTTTCTAACGTTACGTTAAAAGATATTGCACGTGTCGCTAAGAAGTATTTTACTCGTGATTATGCGATGGCTACGATTGAGCAGAAAGATTAGGGAAATGCTTCCTCGATTAGTTTTTCCTTTCCTTTGAAATGTTTTCTTACGGGATCAATTAATTTGTCCAGCTCTTCTGCCATCCCTGCCTTCAGATCCATGGGGTGGAGTTCTTTTTTGGTGTAGGCGTTTTCTAGCTCTTCGTAGGTTTTGAAGACTAGGTTACCTCCCCATTTTTCTGGACGATTGATTGTGAAGTTTTCTTTGGTATCTTTTAAAATGGCGAAGATTACGTGTTTTGCGAATGCTAACACTCCATTCTTTTCTACCTCTCCTTCTGGACAGTAGGCTTTATTGAGTAATTTTTGAATTGTTTTTTTGTCTGCATTGATATCGATTTTGGAATTTTCAACAGAGGCGCTCATTTTATCTCCGGTTAGTCCAGGAAGGATAGGTGTCATGATTTCAATTCTTGGCTTGTAGCCTAGCTTGGGCAGATTTTCTCGGGCAAACATCAGGATTTTTCTCTGATCGATGCCGCCGTACTGGCAATCTACTTCTAGGTATTCTTCATCTAGTGCCTGCATGATGGGGTAGATGAATCCTGAAAGTTTTGGGTCCTCACCGAATCTTACTACTCCGGCAGCTGCACGTTTGGTTCTGGTTAGGGTGTTGAGAGCGCTCATTCTTAATAGGTCTCGGGAATAGTCCGGTTTTAATTGGAAGTCGCTTCCTTTTACGAATTCTAAGTTTGTGGTATCTGCCCCTACTGCTAGAAGCATACCTTCCATTGCTGATTTGTAGTAGTCTACTCTTTTGTCTAGGAGATCGAACGGTGTCTTTTGATTGTCGAGATGCGCATGTAGGTCTGCTAGGAGGATTTTGAATTTAAATCCTGCAGCAAGGAAGTCTTTTATTTTTATTAGCGGAATAAAATAGCCGATGTGTATTTTTCCCGTACAGGCCATTCCAATGTAGGCTACAGGCTGCTTTTTTTCCTTGAGTAATTTTTCTAGATCTTCAGCCGGAACAATTTCTTCGATGTTTCGATTGAGGAGAGCTAGTTTTTCTTTTACGTCCATATCAGTAGAAGCTTGTCTTGAATATTTAAAGGAGATGGTTGTTAGTAATTATTCACTCTTCTGAAGAAGCTTTGCCAGCTTCTCGCCTTAAACAGTCGGGAATGAAGACTG
>JAQBWB010000091.1 GCA_027623355.1 Nanobdellota archaeon
GCAGCAAAGCACGAGATGACCAAAAATAGAAAGACAATCTACATCGGCAGCAACAGCGATGTAGGATTAATGGAGCTAGATGAGACGCCACCTGATCCCATGAATAAAGAGGCACTGTTAACAGGACTAACCGTAGCAAAACTCCTCAATGCTAAACTCATCGATGAAATTCAAGTCATGCGAAAAACAGTAGTAGATGGCAGCAACGTCTCCGGATTCCAAAGAACATCACTCATAGCAATTGACGGCTTCATCGAGACAGAACACGGAACTGTAACTATTCCTAGTATCTGTATTGAGGAAGAATCCGCAAAGAAAGTCAAAGAGTCAGGGGATTCAATCACCTACCAACTCAACAGATTAGGAATTCCCTTAATCGAGATCGCAACCGGAACAGAAATCCAAACAGCAGATCATGCAAAGGAAGTAGCAGCATACCTAGGAATGGTGTTAAGATCAGTTCCCGGAGTAAAGCGAGGACTCGGAACCATCAGACAAGATGTCAATATCTCCATCAAAGGAGGAGCAAGAACCGAAATAAAGGGATTCCAAGACCTAAAAAGTATCCCTAAAGTAATCGAGCAAGAAGTTCAACGACAACAACAAGAAATCAAGAAAGGAAAAAAAATTGAACCACAGGTCCGTAAGGCAGAATCCGACTTTTCAACCACCTTTCTAAGGCCCATGCCCGGCGCAGCCAGATTATACCCAGAAACCGATCTATCACCTATCAGAATTACGCAAGAGATGAATAAAGCGATTATGCTCCCTAAGCTCATGAAACATGCACTAGGGGACATGGAGAAAAAGTACGAAATCCCAAAAGAAAAAATAAAGAATCTCATGAAAGACACCACACTCGAAATAACCAAGCTAGCAGTCTTCGAACAACTCCTAAAAATTGCACCCACGCTCAAACCCGTCTTCATCGCAGATACCCTTCTCTCCTACCCTTCTGAACTCAAAAAGAAACATCAAGGAGCAGATCCTCTAAAAATAACTCCAGAACATCTAGGAGCCATCTTTGAAGCAGTAGAACAAAAGAAAGTAGCAAAAGACTCACTCCTAGATATCCTAGCAGAGGTAGCTAAAACCGGCAAACTCAATCTAGAAAATCATCAACTTGAAGAAATAGATCTAGAGACCGAAGTAACCAACCTCATCAAAGAAAAGCCCAATCTAAATCAAGGAGCCTATATGGGTATGCTCATGGCAAAATTCAAAAGAAAAGTAGATGGAAAAGAAGTATCCACAATCCTCCAAAAACATCTCAAGTAAGGAGTTAATTTTATATAGCAACATCTTTCTCTTTCCCATATAGCCCCCTAGTGTAGCGGTCAATCATCCGTGACTTTGGATCCCGGGACGGCAGTTCGAATCTGCCGGGGGCTACTCCTTTTTCTACACGTGGGATTCTGTCAGGAGCTAATAACCGCAAAAAAACAAAAATTTATATACTACAAACGTCTATTTTAAACGATGGACAAGACGAGTAAGGCAATTCACGGTTTTTCAGTAGCATTTCTAGCACTAGCATTCATAGGTTTTATTGGAATCATCAATAACGATCCTATCTCACTTAAAGCAACAGAATTAGCATCTCCCCCTTCAGTCGAAGTCGATCCATGTAATGTTGCATGCGACGTAGACCTCAATCAATGTCTAGACACCTCGGACAGAATCTTAAACACTTGCGAAAGCAATGGACCAATCGCAGCCGAATGTTTTGAAGCAGGATCCGATTACATCGATGGATGTATCTCGCGCCTAAGAGCATGCCAAGTCGCCTGCTAAATACTACAAACACTTTTAAAGTACTATTCAATTTAACACATCATGAAACTAATAGCTCAAGGTGCAGAGGCTAAACTTTACAAGAAATCAAACGTCATCATAAAAGACCGCTTTCCAAAAAAGTACAGAATCAAAGAAATAGACAACAAACTAAGAAAATCAAGAACAAAAAGAGAGGCAAAAGTACTAAGAAAATTAGAGGCGCTACACTTCCCCTGCCCGAAAGTCATAGAGGACGATCAATTTAAATCAATAGAGATGCAATTCCTAGAGGGAAAGATGCTAAGAGATGTTCTAAACAGTACCAATTTCAAAAAACTAACAACCGAAATCGGAAAGAAACTTGCATTCCTCCATAACCACGAAATCATCCATGGAGATTTAACCACCTCAAACATGATTAAAGAAAAAGAAATCTACTTCATCGATTTCGGACTAAGTTTCTTCTCCCACAAAGTTGAAGACAAAGCAGTAGACATCCACCTAGTAAAAGAAGCCCTAGAGTCCCGTCACCACCAAATAGCAAAACAAGCCTACAAATCATTTCTAAGCGCCTACAAAAAAGAGGCCAATGACGAAAAAGCAATCCTCAAAAGGCTAGAGATAGTAGAAAAACGCGGAAGATACAAAATTAAATGACATACTTCCAAAATAAATCCAGCTAAAGCTTGGGGTTTCTCACGCAAACCATTTAACTTAAACTTTTCCCTCT
>JAQBWB010000023.1 GCA_027623355.1 Nanobdellota archaeon
CAGTTTGATGGACGAGTCGAAGAGGCTCGACTGGAAGCCGGCAAAGCTTCAGGTTAGTGAATAATTACGAGTTATGAATATCTTTATATAGCCAATTCGCAAAAATAGAGGTATGTTTGAGCATTTTAGGTGCAAGGGACTTCATGATAGGTTGAAGGATACTCTTTTTGTGTTGAAGCATTCTTTTTCGGTTATTGGTAAGGATAATGGGATTATGCGTCCTGCTGTACATGCAGCATTCTTTTCTTTTTTCATTACTACGTTGTTCTTTTTTTCGCTCTTTGTTCTTTTCTTACGTGAGGATATGTTACTAGGATGGATCGGGATAGCTAGTGTTTTTTTCATCTTCTTACCGTGGAGGTACGTGTATATCGTTCGGCAGAAGGCTTGTACTGCAGTTATTGCATATGCTGCTGTAGGGGATCATGCTGTCTCGTACCGAGATTCATACAAGCATACTCACGAGCTGCGAAATCATTTTGGAATTATTGCGATGATTGATTTCATGCTGCATTTCTCCGGACGGTACAAAAGTCATAAACGAGGAATGCTTGCTGGTTTTCTCAACAAATTGTGCCCTCATTTAGCTGATGTCCAGGACTTGTTAAGCCACTATATGTTGCCGGCCGTTATTATCGAGGGCAAGTCGTTGCATGAGTTGGCGGATGAATTGAAGAGTTTGAAGGAGGCGGTACCAGAGGATTATCATGAGGCCTTTGGTGTTGATTTCTCAGGTCACGTAGTCGGACATTTTCTGTTCGTACCTATGATCATATTGTTTTCCCTTTCTTTGTTTGCAGGCTATCAGTTTCCTTATCTTACTCAGGATTCTTTGATTACGGTTGCCGGCTATTCCTTTTCTTGGTTGCCTCCGTTGTTGGTTTTGTATGTAGTTTTTATTGCAAAGGGTATTCTTCAGATTTTTGTGGAGATGTCCAAGGTTATTTACTACACTCTTTTTTACGCACAGATTAGGGAGCAGGCACATATTGTTCCAACGTTCAGGCACCGCGTTAGAAGTTTCTTGATTCATAATCGGGAGACGCCTCCTGGGGGAAAACATAGACATCGAGACTTTACAGAACATCATAAGAAAGTTGCAAATTATGTGCACACGCAGATGCAGGCAGGGCACACGGAACAGGATATTCATCAGCATCTTGTTGATAGCGATTATGATGAACACGAGTTAAATAGAATTTTTGATTACGTTAGACACAGATAAGAAATTATTTTTTCTTTTCTTCTTTCCCTACAGCGCCTTCTGCAGGTTTTTTCCCTTCAGCTGGAGCTACTTCTTCTGTAGGCATTAATTCTTTTACAATGGCGTCTGGGATGTTTGCTTCTTTTAGCTTGGACTTAATATCTCCTTTATCCTTACCTTCCATTGATGCAATAATATCCTTGGCAGTCTTTTCGAATTCAGTTCTTCGTTCTTCGATTTCCTGAGCAAGCTTTTTCTTTTCTTCTTCAAGGTGTTTTAATTCTTCAGCTGACAATTCAGTCTTTTCAGCTTTGATCTTTTCGTCAAACTCGCCTGCGTTAATTAATTTGATAGCTTCATCTGCTGGTTTTCCTTCTACTAGGATACCCATAGATCTACAGGTGCCAATAACTTCTTTGATTTTATTTTTAAGATTTTTTCCTAGTAGTACGGTTTCTTTCATCTTTGCAATTTTGATGCACTGTTCAATTAGAATATCTGCTACTTTATCGGTTAATGGATTGCCAGAACCTTTTTCGATCTTGGCTTCTTTTTTGATTAGCTGAGAACAAGGAGGGGTACCGATTTCAATTTCAAATTCTTTTGTATCTTTGTCAACAATAACTTTTACAGGAACTTTCATTCCTGAGAATGCGGCTGTCATTTTGTTGATCTTGGCAACCACTTGACCGATGTTTACTCCTAGGGGTCCTAGGGCTGGGCCTAATGGGGGTGCAGCTGTTGCTTTGCCACCTTCAACCAAACTATCGATGCTTTGTTTTGCCATATGTACTATAAGGATTTTTACTCTGTTTATAAATGTTAGGTAAGTGTTAAATGCGTCTCAGAACTGGTCTCACTCTTACTCAAAAGTCGCTTGGGTTCAAAGCCCCGCCCTTTAGGGTGGGGATAATTCGGAATTTTTTTACTTACCAGGCATCTTGAATTCAGGAGCTTCTGCTTCGCCTTCTTCACGCCGGATAACTTTGACGGAATCCATCTTTACGGTGATTGGAATAGGGACTGCTGTTTCTAATAATTCAACTACGACTTCTTCTTTTTGTTTGTCGACTCGGGTAATCTTTGCGTTTTCACGCTTGAATGGACCCGAGATGATTTCAACGATATCGTTTTTCTGGATGTTAACGTCTTTTTTGACCTGTTCAAGCATGTGTTCTATTTCTTCATACTTGATAGGTGCACCGAGAATGCCACGAGCATAAGGGACATTGAATGCTGCCTGTTCTGCATCGGCTTTGGTTTCGGCTTCTAGGAAAATGTAACCGCGCATGCCATGGGGGCGGATGATGCTATAGACTGCTATTTTCTTCTTTTTAGCATTACTCGTAACGAAGTCCATTACTTGGTCTTCACGATTTGCTGTCGTACGCAAGGCGTAGACTTCTCCGGTGTATTTTTTTTCTGCTTCCATTTTAAAAAAACGTAATTTTGATCATTTGAATCGTGAATCCGATCAGCCCGATTAGGAGCATGCCGAGTCCCGAGACTTTAACGATGACTCCAAACTCTTTTCGGTCGGGACGCTTCGTTACTTTTAAGACACGTAGGCATTCATACATAAAGCTTTTCATTCTTGTGCGCAAAGATACCTTTTCTTCCATGTTATCGTACAAAATCGATTCCTAATTCGGTTTCGATCTCCTTATTCTTTTTATCGGATAATCTTTTAGTAGTACCAAAAATTTGTGAGGATTTTACTCCGGTAACGATAAGCATACAACGGATTGTTTTACTTAGGTCTTTGTAGATAGATGCTCCCCAGATGATTTTTGCCTCTTCTGAGAGGCGTTCTGAGATAGATTCGACGACGCGTTTAGCTTCTTCAAGAGTCATGTCCTCTCCACCGGAAACATTTACTAATGCTCCATTTGCTCCGGTGATGTCGACGTCTAGTAATGGATTATTAATTGCTTTTTCGACTGCTTCAACTGCTCGATTTTCGGAATCTGATTCTCCTACTCCAATAAGTGCTACACCGCCCCCTTTCATGACGGTTCTTATATCGGCAAAGTCAAGATTTACAAGTCCTGCCGTGGTAACCATCTCTGCAATGCCCTTTACGGCGTTCGTGAGAATTTCATCGGCAACCTTGAATGCGGTATGGAGTGGTAGATCGGGAGCTAATTCTAGGAGTTTGTCGTTTGGAATTACGATTAGGGTGTCTACAATTTGCTCAAGTTTTTCTAGTCCATTGATTGCATTTTCGTATCGGTTCTTACCTTCCATTGCGAAAGGGATGGTAACTACAGCTACGGTTAATGCACCTTGTTTTTTTGCTATTTCTGCAATAACAGGTGCTGAGCCAGTTCCCGTTCCTCCACCAAGACCGCAGGTGATAAAAACCATGTCGCATCCTTGAATTGATTTCTTGATTTCTTGTTCCTGTTCGCGGGCTGCGTTCTCTCCTAGTTTTGGATTTGCTCCTGTTCCAAGTCCACGAGTGGTGTCGCGCCCGATGAGGATTTTTTGGTCTGCAGTAGTATACAACAGATCTTGAGCGTCAGTATTAATTGCAATAACCTCGGTACCCACAATACCTACCTCTGCAATGCGATTGATAGTATTATTTCCACCACCACCACATCCAATTACCTTGATGGTTGCACGTTGTTTTTTAAGATAGGATTCAAGCTCTGCATCGATGTCATTCATGTTTTGTTGTTGTGAGGTATTGTGCTGATTATTATTTTGAGTGTAGCCATTTTGTTGAGGTGCTTGTGAGAATTCTTCCTTTCGGGATTCTGTTGCTTCTTTAATTATGGTTTCCATCTTGTTACAACTCTTGGGTAGGTTGCGAAGTTTTTAAACTTTCTTCTTTTTCTGATGAGGTGGATGCTTTTTTGAAGTCCACATTCTTTATTTGCGCAATATGTTCGATGAATTGTTTTTCTAATTCTGGTACAATCTCTTTGGGTATTTCGTGTTCCATGGTAAGTGTGGCACTCCCTTCTTTTACTGCTACGTCTGAAGGTTCGACCCCTAACATTATTTTCGATACCGCTTTGATTTGGTCTTTAACATCGGAAACTATTTTGTTAACTTTGTAATCGTATTGAACTTCTCGTCCGGCAAGCGGGTGGTTGAAATCTACTAATGTACGTCCGCCACCGGTTTTTTTGATGATTCCTTTATTACCATCAATATTTACTGTCATACCATGCATAGGTATAATTTCTTGTTTCTTAAATTTAGCAGTAGGGATAAGTTGAATCAGTTTTGCATTTTTTTTTCCGTAGGCGTTTTCTGAGTCAAGCGTTAGTGAGTAGTCTTTGCCGACTTCTTTTCCAACGAGATCTTTATCTAGTCCTGGGATGAGATGGCCACGACCGACACAGATGGTCATCGGTTGGACGTCATGAGCGTGAAGGTGATGTTCTTGCACTACTTTATTTTCGGTGGTATCGAAAATTTGACCGTCGTCAGTAGATTTCCCGGTATAGGACATTTCCACAAAATCGTTTTCTTTTATAAAAGCCTTCGGCATTTCTAAACCGTTCTCATTGTTATTCGAAAATGTTATTGCTGTCATGTTGAACTCCCCTCTAGCTTGCGTAGAAGCACTAAGAAGGATACCCTTAGAATAGTTGAAGAATATATAAATGTATCGGTGTTGTTTTTAGGGTGTTTTCTGACTATAAATTACTATTTTATAGTAAGGTTTTTAAAGCCCATTCATTTCCAACGTAAAATGGTCAATTGTCTTTCTTTAGAGTCTAGAGTCTTATTTTAGGACACTATCGCTTATAGAGGAGAGAATAGGTCGTATACCAGCCAAATGCCCTGGTAGTGTAGTCTGGTACAGCAAAAAAGCGATTTTTTGTTGCGGCAACTATCATGAAGCCCTGTCGATTGGTATCTAAGGATGTCATGCAGCAAGGCTTCGACTCGGGTTCAAAAAGAATGTTAAGTTCATTGAAAGTCCCGACCAGGGCGTTATCACCTTCGGGCGAACGTAAGTTCGTTCGAATCTGGGCCCGTAGCTCAGCCTGGTCTAGAGCACCTGACTTTTAATGGGTTAACTCTCACAGGCAATCAGGGTGTCACGCGTTCGAATCGCGTCGGGCCCATCCAACTGATAAACTACAATGACGAAAAAAATTGATGTGTCGAAACATGTGCTGGTTCCTAAGCATACTAAGTTGAGCGACAGCGACAAGAAGGCACTTCTTAACAACTATAGAATTACTTTAAAGGAACTTCCTAAGATTCGAAAAACTGATCCTGCTGTTGCTAATTTACAGGTTAAAGAGGGAGATGTTGTTAAAATTGTAAGGCCCAGCGCTACTGCTGGAGAGGCTATCTTTTACAGAGGTGTTGTTCGTGTTTAAGTATGGACAGACTTTGATTGCAAAGCACTTCAAGGATCAGAGCTTTGTTAACAGTAATATTGCTTCCTTTAACGATTTTCTAGACAAAGAATTGCATATTATTATAGAGGAAAATAAGGAAATTATTCCAACTATTATCCCTCAAAACATTGACGATTATAAAATCACCTTGGACAGAATCTGGGTAACCAAGCCAGAGATTACCGAGGCTGATGGAAGTAAGAGAAACATCTATCCTATGGAGGCACGACTCAGAAAGCTAACGTACTCCTCCCCTGTCTTTATTGAGGTGAGTGCCCATATCAACGATGTTCAGCGTGAATCGTTCACCACCCAAATTGGAAATATCCCTATTATGTTGAAAAGCGAGCAGTGTCATTTGAAAAAATTAAATGAGGCTGAGCTTATTGATAAAGGAGAGGACCCTCACGATCCAGGCAGTTATTTTATTATTAATGGGACTGAAAAAGTGTTGATTAGTATTGAAGATTTAGCTGCTAATCGTTTGATGGTTGAGCAATCAACAGGACCTAGCCCCTTTGTTGGAAAATTATTTTCTGAGCGAGGGAGCTTTAAAATTCCTCACGTGTTTGAGAAGCACAAGGATGGTATTTTTTATCTGACGTTTACTCGAGTGAAGAGAATCCCTATCACAGTTATTATTAAGGCTCTTGGATTGTTAAAGGATGAGACTATTACACAATTGGTTTCTTCTGAGAAACAATACGATGAGTTGTTAATTAATTTGATTGAGTTTGTTGATATTAAGACTGAAGAAGACGCTCTTGATTATATCGCAAAAAAGATTGGAATTACTCAGTCTAAAGAGATTCGTGTTGAGAGAATGAGCGAGATTCTTGATAAGTATTTGCTACCTCACTTGGGCATTGAAACTGAACAGCGAATGGACAAAGCACATAATTTGTGTAAATTGTTACGGAAGTTTATCTCGGTATCTAGCGGAGAATTGGGAATTGACGATAAGGATCATTATATGAACAAGCGCCTGAAGTTAAGTGGCGATTTGTTGGCTGATTTATTCAGAGTTAATCTTAAAGTTTTGATTGGAGATTTGTTGTACAACTTCCAGCGAATCGTTAAACGTGGAAAGTTCCCTAGTATCAAAGTTATTATTAGAGATAAACTGTTGACTGACAGAATTTACTCATCCATGGCAACCGGTAATTGGGTTGGTGGAAGAAAGGGTATCTCGCAGAGAATTCAACGCTTGAACTTTTTAGAGACGTTAAGTCATCTTCAGCGTGTTGTATCGCCGTTATCAGCATCACAGGAAAATTTCATGGCTCGAGAATTACATTCAACTCACCTAGGGAGATTGTGTCCGATTGAGACTCCTGAAGGAACTAATATTGGACTTAGAAAAAATCTTTCCTTGCTGTGCAGTGTTTCAAGAAAGGGCAATCCCGAAGAGGTTTTGTCTTCATTACGAGAGTTGGGGTTAAAGTCTTAAGATGAGCGAAGTATACCTAGAGAATAAATTTGTAGGCTCGATTGATGAGCCACGCCTCTTTGTTCAAAAAATTAAGGATGAGCGAAGACGCGGTAAAATGGATTCTAATGTTAACGTTTACTTTGATTCTAAGCGCGATGTCGTTGAATTGTATACTGGTCAGGGTCGTGCACGTCGTCCGTTGATTGTTATTAAGAACGGTCAGCCTTTGTTGACTGAGATGCATGTTCGACAATTGGAGAAGGATGAAATTAACTGGAGTGACTTGATTTCGCGAGGTGTCATTGAATATTTAGATGCAGCTGAAGAAGAGAATTGTTTTGTTGCTTTTGTTGATACTGATTTGACCTCTGAACATACTCATTTGGAGATTGCTCCTGTTGTTATGATGGGTCTTGCTACGTCTTTAGTTCCGTATGCTAACTTCAATCAGAGTACTCGATTGAACGCAGGTTCGAAGAACCAGAAGCAGGCTCTTGGTATGTATGTTTCTAATTATGCTGTTCGTATGGATATGGACGTTAATGTGCTGTATGAACCCCAGATGCCTATTGTGAAAACGATTATGCACGATATTTCTGATTTTAAAAGACATCCTTCAGGACAAAATTTGGTTGTAGCCATCATGAGTTACAAGGGATACAATATGGAGGACGCTATCATCTTGAATGGTGGAAGTATTCAACGTGGACTTGCACGAAGTACTTACTTTAGACCCAGTGTTGCTGAAGAATTGCGTTACCCAGGTGGAATGGTTGATGAAGTTAGTATTCCAGATAAGGATGTTAAGGGATATAAGGCAGAGAATGATTATCGATTACTAGAGGATGATGGAATTATTAGTCCAGAATCTCATATTTCAGAAGGAGATGTTATTATTGGAAAAACTTCACCTCCACGATTCTTGAGTAGCTTAGATGAGTACAGTCTTGATTCGAATATTCGAAGAGAGAGTTCATTTACTGTTAAGCACGGGGAGACGGGTGTTGTTGATTTTGTTTTACTTACTGAGAATAGTGAGGGTAACAAATTGGTTCAGGTTCGATTACGAGAGGAAAGAATCCCTGAAATTGGAGATAAGTTTACGAGTAGACACGGTCAGAAAGGAGTTATTGGACTAGTAGTTCCAGAGGGAGATGTTCCTTTTTCCGCACAGGGAATGCGTCCTGATTTGATTTTTTCACCTCACGGTATTCCGAGTCGAATGACGATTAGCCATCTTATTGAGATGGTTGCAGGTAAAGTAGGATCATTAAGTGGAAGATATGTTGATGGGACTGCATTCGATGCAGAGCCTGAAGATAAACTACGAAAAGAATTACTAGGATTAGGATTTAGAGATGATGGTACTGAAATCATGTACAATGGAGAAACTGGTGAGCAGTATGAAGCTAAGATTTTCATTGGAAACATGTATTACTTAAAATTAAAGCACATGGTTGCTAACAAGCTGCACTCGCGAGCTAGAGGTCCTATCCAGCTACTTACTCGACAGCCTACTGAAGGTAGAGCTAAAGAGGGTGGACTTCGTTTAGGAGAGATGGAGAAGGATACCTTTATTGCACACGGAGCATCTTTGCTCTTAAAAGAGCGTTTCGATGCAGACAAAACTATCTTGCCAATCTGTGAGGAAAGTGGATTGGTTGCGGTAGATGATCAGATTAGAAATCGTAAATACTGTCCGGTAGCTGGAGATAACTCCACTATTTCGGATGTTGAGATGAGCTATGCCTTTAAGCTGATGCTTGATGAACTTAAGGCAATGTGTATCTATCCAAAAATGATTTTGAAGAGCAAATACTAACATGGCAGACGAAGAAGAAAAATTAATGACTACTGAAGCAGTGGAAGAGATAGAAGAGATTGAGGTAGTTGAACATACGGGTGACGCTGCAGAAGGTGAAATCGAGGAAACTGATCAGCCTGAATTAGATGTTGCTCGAATGGAGGCTGATGAGGTTGCTGTTAGTAAACAGATCGGCCAGATTGTATTTTCAGTTATGCCTCCTAAGATGATTAAACAGATGGCCTTTGCTAAGGTTGTTACTCCTGAACTCTATGATCAGGAAGGATATCCTGTTGACGGTGGATTGATGGATACTCGTATGGGTGTTATTGATCCTGGTTTGAAATGTCCTGTTGACGGTAAAAAATTAAAGGATTGCCCTGGTTATTTTGGATATATCGAACTTGCAAGACCGATTATGCATATTAAATTTGTTCCTTTGCTCCTTAATTTATTGAAATCTACCTGTAGATCTTGTGCACGTGTTTTGATTCCTAAAAATAAGATTGCTAGTTCGAAACAGCAGCTAGCTGAAATCGAACTTGAGATGGGGATTGAACAGCGAAGAAAGACGGTTAAGGATATTATTACTAACTTGAAAACGATTAATAAATGTCCATGGTGTAAATCGAGACAACAAAAAATTACTCTTGAGAAACCTACTACTTTTATTGAAAACGAAAAACGATTGAACCCTATTGAGGTTCGTGCTCGGTTGGAGAAGGTCGAGGATGAAGACCTTGAATTATTTGGTTTGAATCCGGTCTCTATGCGTCCGGAATGGGCTGTACTTACCATTTTGCCTATTCCTCCTGTTACGATGCGACCGTCTATTACCTTGGAATCAGGTGAGAGAAGCGAGGATGATCTAACACACAAACTAGGAGACATCGTACGTATTAATCAGAGATTATTCGAAAACATTAATGCAGGTGCACCAGAAATTATTATTGAAGATTTATGGGACTTGTTGCAGTACCACGTTACTACCTTTATCGATAACAATGTGGCTCAGTTGCCTCCTGCCAGACACCGATCAGGACAGCCTTTGAAGACTCTTACTGAAAGAATTAAGTCCAAGGAAGGAAGAATTAGACACAATCTTGCCGGTAAGCGAACAAACTTTTCTGCACGAACGGTTATCAGTCCGGATCCGATGCTTGCTATTAACGAGGTAGGTGTACCGTTCGAGATTGCTATGAAGTTGACTGTGCCGGAACGTGTAAACGAATGGAACATGGATTACTTGAAGACATTTATTAAGAACGGACCTAAGCAGTACCCTGGTGCTAATTATATTGTTCGTCCTGACGGTAAAAAGAAGAAACTTACTGATGAGACTATTGAATCAAGTATGGAAGAATTGCAACCTGGATACATTGTTGAGAGACAATTGATGGATGGAGATGTTGCAGTATTTAACAGACAGCCATCGCTTCACAGAATGTCGATGATGTGTCACAAGATTAGAGTCTTACCTTTCAAAACACTTCGTTTGAATCCTGCTGTATGTCACCCCTATAACGCTGATTTTGATGGTGACGAAATGAACTTGCACATTCCTCAAACCGAGGAAGCTCGTGCTGAAGCTGAGATTTTAATGGAGGTACAGATGCAATTGATTAGTCCACGATATGGATTGAGCGTTATTGGATGTGTACAGGATGCTATCTCGGGTATTTTTCTGTTGAGTAAGAGAAAGGAAATGACTAGAACTCACGCTGTTGATTTGTTAGCTGCTACAGGTATTACTGACTTTAGCAGGTTGCCTAACAAAGAAAAGGTATCTGGAAACGAGGTTGTTTCTGTATTGTTACCTGATGATTTTAACTTTACTGCAGAATCTAGAAAGCCCTTGAGCAGAAAATCTAAGGAGCTAACCTCTGAAAAAGATCTTACGGTCGAGATTAAGGCTGGAAAGGTTATTTCGGGAATCCTTGACAGTAATAACTTGGGAGAGGGATCAGGATTATTGCTCCGAACTATTCACAAGAAGTATGGCCCTGAGTTTAGCGTTTATTTACTTGGTAAATTGTTCAGACTAGGTATTGAGATGTTACTTCGAAATGGATTAAGTGCTATTATCTCGGATACAGATCTTCCGGATGATGCTAAAAAATCTATTCGCGAAACACTTGCAACTGCGGAAACGGATGTTATCGAACTTATTGAATTATTCAATAATAATAAATTAGAGACGTTCCCAGGAAGAACACTTACTGAAACTCTTGAATTGAAAATTTTAGAACTCTTGAACAAGGCACGAAACAGAACAGGAGAAATTGTTGCTGAACATGCTGAGGCTGACAGTCCGACCATGATTATGGCGGAATCGGGCGCTCGAGGTAACTTACTTAACTTGGCTCAGATGGCTGCATGTGTTGGACAGCAGGCTATGAGGGGTCAGAGGATTGATAAGGGATACAACGGTAGAACGCTTTCGGTGTTTAAGGAAAATGATCTTAGCCCTAGGGCTCGTGGTTTTATTACTAATGGTTTCAAAACAGGTTTAGAACCGCATGAATTTTTCTTCGCAGCAATGACTGGAAGAGATTCGCTGATGGATACTGCTCTTCGTACACCTAAAAGTGGTTACTTGTATAGGAGATTAGCTAACGCTATGCAGGATTTGAAGGTTGAGTACGATCATACGGTACGAGATGCAGCAAAGCGTATTATCCAGTTCTCTTATGGGGACGATGGTATGGATGTTTCAAAATCAGAAAATGGAAAACTTAACGTGGACCGCGTTATTCAATCGATGAAATAAAATGGCAGGAATAAACGACTATAAAGATAAATTGCCCCCAGCACTCTTTGAGACGCTTAGGGAGCTTACTAAGGATTTTGCTGCAGGTAAATTGAAGGCTATTGCCGATGCAATTGTTGAAGAACTTGCAGATGTTCAGGTTGAACCTGGCGAATCCGTAGGTATTGTTAGTGCTGAAAGTATTGGGGAACCTGGTACACAGATGACTCTTAACACATTTCACTTCGCTGGTGTAGCAGAGATGAACGTTACGATGGGATTGCCTCGTATTATCGAGATTCTTGATGGACGAGCTAACATTAAAACTCCGATGATGGAGGTTTATTTGACTTCCCCCTATAATAAGGGTAAGGACATTAAGCGACTTGCAAATTTACTGAAGGAAACTTCCGTTAATGATTTTGCATCAGGATTTTCTATTGACATTGCTGAACGTAAGATCACGATTGATCTTGACAAGGAACAGCTTGATGCTGTGGGGATCAATGCTGCAACGGTAACTACATCCATGAAGAAAGCTGCAAAAGCATACACACCTAGTACAGTTGGGAATAGCGTTGTTTTGAAGCGCAAAGATAAGGATGAAAGTATTAATGCCTTATATGTTGACAAGGAGAAATTTAAGAAGG
This sequence comes from Nanobdellota archaeon, assembly GCA_027623355.1. Taxonomy (GTDB): domain Archaea; phylum Nanobdellota; class Nanobdellia; order Woesearchaeales; family JACPBV01; genus JAQBWB01. The sequence continues at coordinate 12,210 of JAQBWB010000023.1, forward strand.
TTATTATTAGTGGTATCAAGGGAATTACCCAGGTACTTCCTGTAAAGAGAGATGAGGAATATCTTATTGTGACTGCAGGTGTTAATCTTAAAGATATTATGGCTTTAGAATTTGTTGATGAAAACAGAACCACGTGCAACGATATTTTTGAGATTGTAAAGGTTTTGGGTATTGAGGCTGCAAGGCAGGCTATTATCAATGAGGTATACAAGGTTATTGAGAATCAGGGATTGAATGTGGATATTAGACACATTATGCTGGTTGCGGATACGATGTGTAATGTAGGTCTTGTTAAAGGTATCACTCGATATGGGGTTGTCTCTGAAAAGGCTTCTGTATTGGCTCGAGCATCGTTTGAGACGCCTATTAAGCACATTATCAACGCAGCCCTTATTGGAGAGGTTGACCAGCTGGACAGTGTTGTTGAGAACGTCATGATTAATCAGCCTACACCGGTAGGTACAGGATTACCCGGATTAGTAATGAAGGTGAATAAATAATGGAAGACGGTGTAACAGAACTACGTACTGCGCTTAAGGGTGGTAAAACTCTCTTTGGGGTAGAACAGATTTTAAAGGGATTAAGAAAGGGTGAGATTGCTCAGGTCTTTTTGAGTTCAACTGTCGCTAAGGAATCTCGTGAAACTATTGTTTCTTATGCTAAATCTGACAGCGTTCAAGTTTTTGAGCTGGATATGGCTAGTGATGCACTAGGAGTTTTTTGTAAAAGACCTTTCTTGATTTCGGTTGTTAGTGTTACAAAATGAGCAAAATCTTATTTGATGTTACTATTTTAGGGCAGATTCAGCTCTTTGAAAAAGTTACTCATGCACGGGTAAAGGATTGTATTGCTTCTGACGTCTTGCTCTTTATTATTGAGACTGGCGACATGGGCAAGGCTGTTGGTAAGAAAGGGATTGTTCTTAAGAAGGTTGAGGGGTTGTTGAAAAAGCCCATTAAATTAGTGGAATTTAATTCTGATGTTTGTACTTTTGTGCAGCAGTATTTGAAGCCTCTTAGGGTTACTGATATTTCTTTTTCTGAATCAGTTGTTACGATTAAAGGTCTTGATGGGGTTAGTAAGGGTAACATTATTGGTCGGGAGAGAAAGAATTTGAAGTTTCTTCTTGATCTGTTACAACGGTATTTTACTGTTGAGAGAGTGGATGTTGTTTAGTTTTGTTATCGCAAGATATTTGAATATCTAGTTCTAGGATTAATTAAAAGGGTCAAAATAGACTTTACCAGTGGGGTGGTAATATGAAAACCTACTTCCAAACGTTAGGGTTATTTATTTCTCTTTTGGTGCTAATGCTTCCAGTAGCATTCGCAGCTGAAATAAACCTTGAGTACGACGCAAATGGAAACTTAATTAGAGATGGTACTCAGTATCGTGTTTATAATTCTCTTAATCAATTAACTAAAGTCTATAACGGCTCAAGTGAGGCAGGCAATCTGCTGGTTGAGTATGATTATCATCCAACCGAAGAAAGAGTTTTGGAGAAGAAAGTGTATCTAGCAAATGGTTCTTTGAAGGAAACTGTTTATTATCCGTTTGCTGAGATGGTTAGAGTGGTTAATAGAACTGGTACTTTTGATACCGTTCATGTATCTCATGAAGGTCAGAGGATTGCTGAATTGAAGTCTGATGGAAGTAAGGTGTATTTGCATTCTGATCATTTAGGTTCGACTTCGGTTGTCTCGGATGCTTCTTGGAACTCGATTGAGAATACTTCTTACAGCCCTTATGGGGTTATATTGGACTCTAATTCAGAAACACGTTATTCTTATGAGGGGCAGGAGTTTGATTCTACGGTTTCAGATTATGATTTTCCCCCCTAAAAAATCTTAGAATCCTACCTAGCTTTGATTTTATTCTTTCTCTATGAGCAGCTCTTACAATCTATCTGGTATGTCTTTTACATGAAAGACGTCGGACTGTCATTCAATCAATTTGTTATCAAACTTCATAGGTTTAGCGAAGAAGAAACACAGTCTGGAAACTCTAAAGTCTACTGAAATGTTGATTAGTGGCAGGGATGGCGAGTTATTACCGATCGGCGGACGTGTACCTTCTTACACACAACCCTTAATATACTGTGCAGAATAGTCCAGACTGTTTGGTTGCGGAGATACTTTATAAAGCATAAGATTTAAAAAGCAATTGGGAACACTAAGTACAAATGGGTAAAAAGACTAAAGGTTTATCTGCTGGAAAAGCACTTCGGAAACGAAGAGAGACTAACCGGTGGAAGGACAAGTGGTACACTCGTAAGGCTAAGGACCTTAAATCAAAATCTGATCCTTTAGGAGGTAGTTCGCAGGCTAAGGGTATTGTGATTGAAAAGGTACAATTCGAAGCTAAGCAGCCCAATTCAGCTATGAGAAAATGCTGTAGAGTACAGCTTGTTAAAAATGGTAAGCAGGTTACTGCTTTTTCACCAAGAGATGGTTCTACTAAGTTAATTGATGAGCACGATGAGGTTATGATTGAATGTATTGGCGGATCTATGGGAAAATCTAAAGGAGATATTCCAGGAGTTCGCTGGCAAATTATCAAAGTTAATGGACAAAGCCTTGACGCATTGCGAAAAGGACTAATTGAGAAGGCACGTAAATAATGGGACAAATTCTTGCATTTGAAAGATGGGACACCAAGGGCATTACGGTAGAGGATCCGGGCCTACAGCGTTACATTAGTCTTGAACCCAGATTAGTTCCTAAAACCGGTGCACGATATCATGGTAATCGATTTCACAAAAGTAAGGTTTTCATTATTGAGCGATTAATTAACAAGTTACTTGTTCCTGGACATAAGGGTAAAAGTCACGTTAGGTCTAGTGGAAATATTACAGGTAAGGCGCACACCGCATACAATTTAGTCTATGATGCGTTAGTTGTTATTGAACAGAAAACTAAGAAAAATCCGATTGCTGTTTTTGTTAAGGCCTTGGAAAATGCCGCTCCTCGTGAAGAAATTATCACTATTGAATATGGTGGCGCTAGATATCCTAAGGCTGTTGAATGTGCACCTCAGAGACGTATTGATGTTGTATTACGATTAATGATTCAGGGTGCATTCCAGAAAAGTATCAATTCTAAGCTTACTATGGTTAACGCATTGGCTGATGAGATTATTAATGCTTATGGTTTAAACCAGCAGTCCAATGCAATCTCTAAGAAATTAGATGTTGAAAGACAGGCAGATTCTTCTCGTTAAAGTAAGATAATTGCTAGAACAAATCCTACAACGATTCCTATAATGAATCCATGGACTAATTCTTTTAGACCGTATTCAATTTCATATTCTACTTCTTGCGCTAGTGTTTTCTTTTTCATCTTTTTTTACCTGGCATCGCTTCTTTTAATTCTATTGCTCCAAGCGACCATAATACGAAGGAGGTTCCGAATAGTAATGGGAACATTAAAAATTCTCTTCCTTGGATGAGATATTCTATAGAGCCGTAAAAGATAGGTCTGGATGCACCCCAGACTGCAATGTACATTCCTACACCGAAAAGTGTTCCTGCAAGAAATTGTAATGTGAGTCCGATGAATTCGTGTACTCGTAAATTACTTTTCATATGCGTACCTATGGTTTTTGACTATATAAATATTCTGTTTAGGGAGGCTCAGTAGAAAGTCTCACTTCGTTCGGATTACCAGCTTCGAAATCTTGCTTCT
>JAQBWB010000024.1 GCA_027623355.1 Nanobdellota archaeon
CACTTTCTTGTAGCGGGATGATAAGGGTGCAACCCTTATGTGGGAATCCCCTTGGGCCCATTCCACTTTATTACTCAAAAGTCGCTTGGGTTCAAAGCCCCGCTCTTCAGAGCGACTTTTGAGTCTAAAATTCCGAATGGTAAAGCCCCGCCCTTTAGGGCGTGGATAATTCGGAATTTTTTTACACAAAAATTTTTATACCCTTCATCTAAAGTAAAGCCATGCCAAACAAATACTGGTTCAAACCAAAATTGTACGGCTATGGCGCATCTTCAACTACCTGGGAAGGCTGGATTGTAACAGCAGCATTTATCGCAGTAGTCATCTGGAGAGCAACAACCCTAGAAAACCAAAACCATACACAATTAGCAATAGAACTTGGATTCCTAGTCCTTATTCTCATCTATGTAACCAAGCAAAAAACCGAAGGCGAATGGAAATGGCGCTGGGGCAAGAGAAAACACTAGCAAATAAGTAATTTTAAAAAAGAACTTCATTTCTAAACGGATATGACTGAAGATTCAATGCACTGGGCAGATCAAATAGCACGCCAAGTCATTAACGAACGAGGAGACAAAGAGCAATACGTTGTAGCCGCAGGAATAACACCTTCGGGTACCATCCATATCGGAAACTTCAGAGAAATCATAACAAACGACCTTGTAGCAAGAGCATTAGTATCACAAGGCAAGAAAGTACGCTATATCTATTCCTGGGATAATTACGACGTCTATCGAAAAGTTCCAAAAAACATGCCTAAGCAAGAGGAACTACAAAAGTGCCTGAGAAAACCAATTATACAAACCATAGATCCCTTCGGCTGTCACGAAAGCTATGCCCATCACAATCAAGAACCCATAGAAAAAACATCCCCTCTAGTAGGAATCAATCCCGAGTACATTTATCAGGATGAGAAATATCGTGCAGGAGAATACACCGAAGACGTAAAATTCTGCCTAGAACATATCGAGACCATTAGAAAAGTACTCGACAAATATCGTAAGGAACCCCTAGTAGAAGACTGGTTACCGATTACCATGTTCTGCGAAGAATGCGGAAAAGATACGCTAACAATATCCTGGCAAGGGGGATACGACGTATCCTACAAGTGCGAATGCGGTAAAGAAGAATCATTCGATTACAAAAAGAAACCGCTCATCAAGTTAAAGTGGAGAATCGATTGGCCGATGCGTCAGCACTATGAACAAGTAGATTTCGAACCAGCAGGCAAAGAACATTATGCACTTCCCGGAGGCTCCAGAATAACAGCAAATGATCTCTACGGAGAACTCTACAACGAACCACACCCAATAGATCTCAAATACGACTTCATCACAATCAAAGGCCAGGGCGGAAAAATGTCCTCCTCATTAGGAAACGTAATCAGCCTAATGGATACATTAGAAATCTACGAACCACAGATTATCAGACATCTCTTTGCAGGAACACGTCCCAACACCGAGTTCGCAATCAGCTTCGATCTAGACGTGTTCAAAGTCTACGAAGACTACGATAAATGTGAAAGAATCTATTTCAAAACCGAAGAGGCAGCAGAAAAAGATTTCCAAAAGCAAAAAAGAATCTATGAACTCTCACAAGTAGATAAACCTCCAAAAGAAATCCCTTTCCAAGCATCCATGCGTCATCTCATGAATGTTGTTCAACAATATCAAGGAGATATGGGAAAAATAAAAGGATTCTATAAAAAAGAAATCAAAACAAAAGAAGACGAAAAGAAAGTTGAAACCCGAGCAATCTGCGCACTCAACTGGCTAGAGAAGTACGCCCCAGAAGATTTCAAGTTCAAAGTAAATACAATCGAGGACGTAAAAACCCTAGAATTCACAGCTGAAGAAAAAACCATACTCAAAGCCCTAGCAGAATCTCTAAACACGGCAAAGAGCGATGAAAAAACACTTCACGACAGTTTCTACGTCACAGCAGAACAAGCACAAGCAAAGCCCCAGGACCTTTTCAAGGCGGCGTATAAACTCCTTATCAGCAAAGAACGCGGACCACGTCTAGCAAACTTCATACTAACCATCGGCATCAAAGAAGTAATTGAATTAGTAGACTCTATAAAATAACCACAATCAAGCTCCCTCCCCTCGCAAATCACCCATCGTTCATCAGCTCAGTGATACGGGTGAAGAAAGTAAATCTGGACGACATCCATTACTGTATCTGGGTGTAGCCTCCCTTCTTGCTGCAACAATGATAACTGGTTGACCTTGACTCCCTCAATCAATACGAAAAATTCGAAAAGATGCCACTTGCTACTCAGAAAAAAATGTTCAAGGAAGTTTCAGTACAAGTAGCGAAGTCTTTTGGGGCATATGGGGTCACGGGTATACTCAACCCAACCCATAATCATCCAAGATTTCTCGCTCATTAATCTCTCCACGTAAGTTAGTAACAAGCAATCGTTTAATCTGCTCAACATCAGAATAATTTCCAAGTAACCAAGCCAATTTGATGAATGCAGTCTCCGACAACATATCCTCTCCAGAAATAATACCAATAGACAATAAACGTCTAGCAGGACTATACACATGCATATGCACTCTACCAAAAATGGTTTGAGTACACATCACAACAATCGTACCAGAATCAATCAACTTCTTGAGCGCACTAAAATTAGCATCATTGCCCTTACACCACTTGTTTGGTTCAGAAACAGGACCCTGACCCAATCCCGTACCCTCAATCACAACACCTGCAAATCCCTTAAACGAAAGAATCTGTTCAGGCATAAGGTTAGGGTAGAATTTTAAGATCCCTACCTTCTGTTCAAACCCATCTTTAACAATCAGTTTTCTAGATTCGTCTCGCGTAACATATTCACTCATAAACGTAACCTGTTTTTTCTCAAAATCCACGCGAGCAATAGGTTTTCCATTAACCACCTTAAACGCATCCCTTCGCGAACTATGCATCTTACGAGTATTTCCACAGGGTAAAAGTAAACAAGTAGTATCATTGACGGTTTCGTGCATACATCCAGCTACACCAGAAAAATCACTTTCAGCAATAAAGTAGGCAGCAGATAGTAAATTCAATGTAGCATCCGAGCTCCCTCGATCCGAACTTCTTTGAGCTCCAACTAAAATAACGGGGATCGGCAAATCCTTTAGGGCAAATCCCAAGGCAGCTAAGCTATACCCAAACGTGTCCGTACCATGAGCAATAATAATTCCATCAACCCCTGCCTCGACCTCTTTTCTAACCGCATCGCACATCAAGGGATAGTGAGCAAACCGCATATCCTCTGAAAACATCTGTGTAATAAAAGTACTTTTAATATTGGCAATCCCCTGTAATTCAGGAAACATGGCCAGTAATTCATCAGGTTCGAAACGTGTGCTAACTCCTCCAGTCTCATAATCAACCTTAGAAGCAATAGTTCCACCCGTATGCAATATCGCAATCGTAGGCAACCCTTTCTTAGCAACCACCTTCTCGAACGTCTCTTTTCGTTCTTTACGAGCAGAAATCGTTTTCACAGATTTCACTTTATCCTTAGCAATACCCAGATTATAGCCAGAATCAAGCTTCAAAACAACAGCATCAGTTTCCGCATTGGGCATTAACGTACCAGAAAACGTTTTATCGCTAGTAACAACCTCAACCGTATCTCCAGGATTTGTCATAATCAACACAGAACTAACCTGCAATATAAACTTTTCCTCTACTTAACACGAGCGCCATCTAGTAAAGAGGCTAAAGGCTTCCTATCCTCGAACGTCTCATCAATTTCATGCCAGGAAATAATCGACTTCTCTCCCAACTGCCAACAAAGCAAAATCTCTCGATATTCATACTTCGAGAAAAAGTAAACAATACCCTCATCTACCGAATGCACGACAGCTCCCAATCTAAACAATTTTTCATGTTCATGAAAAAACTGATACGACAACTGGTGAAACTTCTTATCATACTGCACATCATACGTCACAGCATCATAATAATCATCATAGACAACTTCAATAGCAGACAACGTATTCAAAGCATTCTCCAAGCGTATCATTTTCCGCATACTTCGTTTAACAGAAGAAAGCATACGATTAGCCTGTTGTAAAGAAAGATAACGTTTTGGTATTTGAAGAACCATACTCATTTAGAATGTAATGAACTATAAAAAGATTTCTGTACTCAATAATGGTTCAAAGCAACCGAGTAGCAAATCGAGCGAGTCTAGGCTCTGCAAAAAACAACCTCAATGCAAATGAGGCAGGATATTCTCGATCACTGTTCTTCATGACTTTCTGAACACGCTTACCTCCCATGTACTCAATCAGCCGATTGTAGTCAGTATCCGAAAAAGTATCTAACATATGACGAATCTTCAGGTGAGTAAACAAATTAAATCCGGTTTGCTTCCTCCAAGTCTTATCATAATCTTTACCCGACTTCAAAGAGGCAACCAAACCTCGAGCAGCCTTCATTCCAGGAATAATGCCTCCGCCCGTAGTAGCCTTAACATGACCGCCAGCATCCCCAACCAAATAAACACCATTCTTGTAACAATTAATCCCAGAATCATACAACGGAATCAATCCACCTAAATACCGAATAACCTTTTCTTTGTACGCCTTACCAAATCGCATCTCCATAAACTTCTTGAAATGATGCGATGCCCTATCACGAACAGCAAGGCCCACAACCGCAGTTGTAGAAGACGAAGGAACAACCCAGGCAAAGAAACCCTTACAAAAGTCATTGTTCAAATACACCTCATACTGGCTCTTATCAAACGTACCCGAAATAACCGCCTGAGGACCAATCCAATGTTTCCTCTTCAATGAAGGATTCAACAACTTAGCAAGCGAGCTATTCGGACCATCCGCCCCAACCAAAGTAGAAAAAGAATGCGTCTCCTCCTTGCCCTCATGCGAAATAACAAATTTCTTTTCCTTCAAGTCACAAGAAACCATCTTATGAGAGCGATACAATTTTGCACCTTCCTTCTCAGCAAGCCCAACAAAATGCTCATCCAATTTAACGCGATCAACCACAATATCAGTTGTAGGCAACACGCACGATTTGCCATTAGGACCAATAACCTTAACAGAAGAAAGTTTATTTAAGACAATTTCAGTTGGCAAATCAACCATCTTCAAAATAGAAGACGTTATAATCCCAGTACAATGACACGGCTCACCAATCACCTTGTGATCCTCATAGATTGAAACAGAATAACCGGCCCGACCCAACAAGTACCCTCCGTAACCGCCAATCGTGCCAGCACCAATAATAGAAACGGATTTTGTCATAGCTAAAGGAAAACCCATATATTTATTAATGCTCCGCTACTTCATAGACTAATGAAAATCATGCAAAAGCTCAAACAAAAAATACATGACAGCAAGTTCAAAAGTGAGGCAGCAAAAAGAAGAAACAAAGGTGATACAATGTCAACAGGAATCTCATTAAAAGGAAAAAAAGCAGTAGTCTTCGGAGTAGCAACCGACAAGTCCATCGGATGGTCAATCGCTAAAGCCCTAAATGATAACGGATGCCAAATAGCATTAGGTTATCAAGAGCGAGCAGGAGAATATGTAAAAGAACTAGCAAAAGAATTAAAAGATCCCTTTCTAGCCCCCTGCGATATGGTTGCAGACGAATTCATCGAAAACTTCTTTGAAAAAATAGAAAAAGAATTCGGAAAGTTCGATTTCCTAATTCATTCAGTAGCCTTCGCAAAAAAAGACTACCTACAAGGCAAATTCTATGAAGTCCCTCGTAGAGCATACAACACTGCTCAAGAAGTCTCAGCCTACTCTCTAACTGCAATTACGAGAGAATCCGTAAAGAGAAAACTGCTAAACGACAATGGAGTAATACTCTCAATGACCTACCTAGGTTCCGTAATGGCAATCCAGAACTACAATGTCATGGGTGTAGCAAAAGCAGCATTAGAATCCATTACCAGATATCTAGCAATGGATCTTGGAGAGAATGGCATCAGAGTAAATGCAATCTCAGCAGGCCCCATTCCAACACTAGCAGCATCAGGCATAGCAGGATTCGATAAAATCCTAGAACACGCGAAAGGAAAATCACTTTTGAAAAGAAACATCGACGCAGAAGACGTCGGCAATACCGCAGTCTTTCTCTGTAGCGACTTATCCAGAAACATCACAGGCCAGGTCATCTACGTAGATGCAGGCTATTCCGTGAATGGGTTATAATCACAAAAGAAGCAGGCGGACTTGAAAAAGCAATCGCCAAAATGCCCGATAAGAGGAAAATTCCTCTACTAACTAGAGTTCTAATAAATGCAACTACTGCATTCTCAGAAAGAAAATATGACGATCCATCAATTCAGAAGTCAAAAGAGTTTTATAGTCTATTAACTAACCAGTATGCTGAAACATATGGTATCATGAGCCGAAATCTAAGAAGTTTACAAAAAGAGTTCAAATTAGCAAAAGAAAGATACGATGCAGAGCTAGCAAAAGTACCTGCACAACCTGCCACTCCAATACAACAACCTGCCACTCCGATTTATGTCCCTCCTAATTCTGAGCAAGTTATTCCTACTCTAACGGTACCTACTGCACACACTCAACCCTCTGCTGCACTCGAAACAATAGTAGTCTCAACACCCGCAGTCAAAACCCCAACTACAAATCCAATCAATACTGAATCTCTTACTGAGCTAAAAGAAAAAGTAAAGGGGGCAAAATATCCTGCTTTTGTGGTAGCAGATTTTTCATTAGAAGAACCACTCAGAGTAACTTTCTTTAATGATACGGTGACTACATGTTTCATGCTACAATTAATCGAACCTGCACATGGAGCAGTACGAAGAATCTATCAAAAGCAACCAGATAATAGGTACAAACCCATAGAAATTTCTCAACTAACCTAAACCTAAGACATAACTATTCTCAAACAACAAAGTTTATAAATAATTTCGGAGTCTATCTTATTTTGAGATGACGTTACCGTTTTCACCCAATCCCATTCTAAAGTTCAATCTAAACATCCCCATTTCCGATGAAACGAGGCTAAAATGTTCGCAGCTCTAGCCCTAAAAGACGGCACCGTCTTCGAAGGAAAAGGCTTTGGAGCGCTCAAAGAAACAGCAGGAGAGGTAGTCTTCAACACCTCCTTTGTCGGCTACGAAGAGTCCCTAACCGACCCCTCCTACAAGGGACAATTGCTAACCTTAACCTACCCCTTAATAGGAAATTATGGAGTCAGAAAAGAAAACTTCGAATCAGAAAAAATTCAGGTAGAAGGTTTCATCGTTAGAGAGTTCCAAGACCACTATGCCCATAAAGATGCAGTACAAACCATCCACGATTTTCTAAAAGAACACAACATTCCAGGCATCTCAGACATCGACACCAGAATGCTAACGATAAAGATCAGAGAGCATGGGGTAATCAACGGCTGCCTCCAAACAAGCGAGCAACCAATAGACACCGCTACCCTAGTAAAAAAAGCAAAATCCTTAGAAGACTACGGACAAAAAAACCTTCTAAAAGAAGTTTCCGTAAAAGAACCAGAATTTATTGACGCGAAAGGAGAAAAAACCATAGCGATGATAGACACAGGTGTAAAACTCTCAATTATCAGAAACTTCACAAAAAGAAAAATCAATGTCTGGCGTTTCCCATATAATGCCACAGCAGATCAAATCAGAGAAAAGAATGTACAAGGACTCTTCATAGCAAATGGACCAGGAAACCCAGAGCAAGCAGTTGAAGCAATCGAAGCGGTAAAGCAACTAAAGGAAGAATTACCCATCACCGGAATCTGCCTAGGACATCAAATTGTTGCCTTAGCACTAGGAGGAAAAACCTACAAATTAAAGTTCGGCCATCGCGGCATAAACCAACCCGTAAAAAATCTAAAGGAAAACAAAGTCTACATAACAAGCCAAAACCACGGATTTGGAGTAGATGAAGCATCCCTAAAAAACACAGATCTAGAAGTCACCTACATAAATCTTAATGATGGGAGCGTAGAGGGAATGCAACACAAAACATTACCTATCCAAACAGTCCAGATGCACCCAGAAGCAAATCCCGGACCGCAAGACATCGAAATCATCTTTGACAAATTCATAGAGGATCTTAAATGAAAAGAACTGACATCAAAAAAATCCTAGTAATCGGCTCAGGACCGATTCAGATAGGCCAAGCAGCAGAATTTGACTACTCAGGTACGCAAGCCTGCAAAGCACTCAGAGAAGAAGGCTACAAAGTAGTCCTCATAAATTCCAATCCAGCAACCATCATGACCGATGCCGACATGGCAGATGCAGTCTATATTGAACCTTTGACCGTTGAAATCATAGAAAAAATAATAGAAAAAGAAAAGCCAGATGGCATACTTCCAACAATGGGCGGCCAGACCGGATTAAATCTAGCAGTACAACTCCATAAGAAAGGAATTCTAAAAAAACACCATGTAGAACCATTAGGCACATCCATAGAATCAATCGAGCAAGGCGAAGACAGAGAACTCTTCAAAAAACTCTGTATAGAAATCAAAGAACCCATTCCCGAATCGAAAACCGTAGAGAATCTAAAACAAGCAAGCGAATTCGAAAAAGAATGTGGACTACCTATTGTAATCAGACCCGCCTACACGCTAGGCGGAACAGGAGGAGGAATAGCATACACACATGAAGAATTCGAAGAAATCACTCAACACGGAATCAATCTCAGCCCTATCAAACAAGTACTCCTAGAAAAAGCAATTCTAGGCACGCAAGGCTGGGGAGAATTCGAATTCGAAGTCATGCGAGACAAAAACGATAACTGTATCATCATCTGCCCGATGGAGAACCTCGATGCAATGGGCATCCACACTGGAGAATCCATTGTTACTGCACCCACCCAAACCCTCAACGATAAAGATTTCCAGATGCTAAGAACCTCAGCCATCAAAGTAATCAGAGCATTAAAAATAGAAGGCGGCTGCAACATCCAGTTCTCATTTAACTACCTCACAGGCGAATACGTCATCATCGAAGTCAATCCTCGAGTTTCACGATCGTCAGCATTAGCGAGTAAAGCAACCGGCTATCCCATCGCAAGAATCGCAACCAAGATTGCTATCGGGATGACCCTAGATGAAATTCCAAACGATGTAACAAAAGAGACCTTTGCCTGCTTCGAACCAACAATCGATTACACCGTAGTAAAAATTCCACGCTGGCCGTTCGACAAATTTCCAACCGTAGACAAACGCATCGGAACCCAGATGAAATCTACCGGAGAAACCATGGCAATCGGCAGAACCTTCGAAGAAGCGCTCCAAAAAGCCCTAAGATCTTTAGAGGTAGACAGATTCGGACTAGGCCACGACCCAAAAGACAAAATCTGCGAAGATAAAGAAGAAATTATTCAAAATCTAAAAGTTCCCACTCATAAACGAATGATGTACATCCGAGACGCTTTTGCTCTAGGAATGAATGAAACTGAAATCAACAAACTAACCGGAATCAACACCTGGTTCCTAACAAAAATAAAAAACATCTACGAACACGCTAAAACAATTACAGAAGATAAAGAATCAATAAAACAAGCAAAACGTATGGGTTTCTCCGATGTTCAAATTGCAAGTATCACCAAAAAATCAGAAAAAGAAATAAGAGAAATCAGAAAACAACACGGCATCCTACCGACCTACAAGATGGTAGACACCTGTGCAGCTGAGTTCGAGGCAAAAACGCCCTACCTCTACGGAACCTACGAGCAAGAAGACGAATCAAGACCAAGCAAAAACAAAAAAATAATAATCATTGGTTCTGGTCCAATCAGAATCGGCCAAGGCATAGAGTTTGATTACTCCTGCGTCCATAGTGTCTTTGCCCTACAAGACGCAGGCTACGAAGCAATCATCATCAACAACAATCCAGAAACCGTCTCAACCGATTTCGACACCTCCGATAAACTCTACTTTGAACCGCTAATCTTTGAAGACGTCATGAATATTATCGATCGAGAGCAACCTCACGGAGTGATTCTACAATTCGGAGGTCAAACTCCCATTAACATGGCGATGCGACTTCAAAATGAAGGAGTAAATATCCTTGGAACACAACCCGAGAACATCGACACCGCAGAAAATAGAGATAAATTCGGAGCAATCCTTGAAACGTTAAAAATTCCAAGCGCTCCCTGGGGAACCGCACGCTCCATTAATGAAGCACTAATGAAGGCAAGTGACATCGGATATCCCGTTCTCGTACGACCCTCCTACGTGATAGGTGGACGCGCCATGCAGATAGTCGACAACGATGAAGAACTCAAATCCTACATGGAGGAAGCTGTAAAGGTATCACCTAATCATCCCGTCCTAGTAGACAAATACCTCGCAAACGCACTAGAACTAGATGTAGACGCATTATGCGATGGAAAAGAGGTATTCGTAGCAGCCATCATGGAACACATCGAAGAAGCAGGAGTACATTCCGGAGATTCTGCCTGCGTCATTCCCCCACAATCTCTAAAACCAGAGGTCAAACAAAAAGTAATTGACTATACTAAAAAGCTAGCCCTTGCAATCAAGACAGTCGGATTAATCAACATCCAATATGCAGTAAAAGATGACGTCGTCTACATCCTAGAAGCTAATCCTAGATCCTCAAGAACCATTCCCTATGTAAGCAAGTCCATCAACAAGCCAATGGCAAAGTTAGCAACCCAGGTGCTCCTAGGAAAGACCATCGAAGAATTAGATCTTGGAGACTATACCGAGCCCACATTCACAACCGTAAAACAAGTAGTCTTCCCCTTCCTTAAATTACAAGGGGTAGATCCCGTATTAGGACCAGAAATGAAATCAACCGGAGAGGTCATGGGCATAGACACATCATTTGGAAAAGCACTCTTCAAAGGCTTCGAAGCATCCCAAATGAAGCTTCCCAAAAAAGGAAACATCATAGTAGCAATTGGGAGAGATGACCACAAAGAGCAAGCAATTCCCTGGGCAAAGAACTTAGTGGAGATGGGATTCAAACTCTTCTGCACTCCTGGAACAAGAGATGTCTTCATCAAGCACAACATTCCCTCAACGACCGTGCCAAAAATAAGAGAAGATCCTATGATTATGGACATGATGAAAAGAAACGAAATCCACATGGTCATCAACCTCCATCGCGGCTCCCATCCAGGAACAGACAGCTACACCATCAGAAGAAAATGCATTGAACTCAACATCCCCCTACTAACCAGAATGCCCACCGCAAAAGCTGCAGTAAAAGCAATCGCAGAAATGAAATACGTCGAGTATGATGTAAAATCCTTGCAAGACCATTACACAAAGACTAACACATAAAAACAAACTCTAATTATTACACTACTTCGTAACAAAAAAATCTATAGAACTACTTGAAAAGCCGAACACGGATAAGCAAGTTTTTGACCTTCTGAACCCCATTGTAAAAAAATGGTTCAAGAAAAAGTTTCAAACGTTTGCAGTCCCACAAAAGTTCGCAATCCTACCTATTCATCAACGAGAAAATATTCTAGTCTCATCTCCAACAGGTTCAGGTAAAACGCTTACTGCATTTATGGCTATTCTCAACGAACTAGTAGATTCATCAGAAAAAGGAATCCTTGAAGATCGCGTCTATGCAGTCTACATCTCCCCATTAAAAGCACTCTCAAACGACATCCACCACAACCTAATCGAACCACTTGAAGAGATGCAACTGCTATCAAAAAAAGAACTCAATGTCCGCGTAGGTGTACGTACAGGAGATACCACACCTTATCAAAGATCAAAGATGCTCAAAAATCCGCCACATATCTTAATCACCACTCCAGAAAGCCTAGCGATCTTAATCTGCTCTCCAAAATTCCAAGAACATCTCAAAAAAGTAGATTGGTTTATTCTAGATGAAGCACACGCAATAGCAGAAAATAAACGAGGAGTCCATGCATCCATCGTAATGGAACAACTCTCACAACTCTCCCCCCATATGTGTCGTGTAGGACTCTCCGCAACCATCTCCCCTCTAGAAAAGATAGCACATTTCCTTGTAGGTAATGAAAACGGAGAATCAAGACCCTGTAAAATAGTAGATGTCCAGTATCTCAAAGAGATTGATCTCAAAGTCATGTCACCCGTAAAGGACCTCATTGGAGTAGAACATACACTCATGAATGACTCCCTGTACAAACTCATAGATAAACTCATCCAAGAGCACAAAACAACCCTAATATTCACCAATACAAGAGCAGCAACCGAACGGGTCGTCCATAACCTAAAAGATAAATTCCCAAAAAACTATGACGAAAATATCGGAGCTCATCACGGGTCACTGAGCAAAGAACTCAGATTAGATATCGAAGAACGCCTAAGAGCAGGAAAAGTTAAAGTGGTAGTCTGCTCCACCTCTCTAGAATTAGGAATGGATATCGGTTCTATTGACCTAGTCATCTGCCTAGGATCTCCCAAATCAGTTGCACGTGCATTACAAAGAGTCGGACGTTCAGGCCACAGATTAACAGCAAAAACAAAAGGAAGAATTATAGTCTTAAACCGAGACGACCTCATAGAATGCTCAGTCCTAGTAAAAGACGCCATTGAAAAAAAGATCGATCGCATCCACATACCGAGAAACTGTCTCGACGTCCTAGCACAACAAATCTATGCAATAGCAATCCAAGACAAGATCCAGGTCAACGATCTCTTCAACATGATTATTCGTTCCTATTGCTACAAAGATCTCGATAGAAAAGACTTCCAAGAGGTCATCGATTATCTCGCAGGAAAATTCGTCTCACTAGAAGACCGCTACATCTATGCAAAGATATGGTACGATGAAGATACCGGAATGATAGGGCGTAGGGGCATGATGGCCCGTGTTACCTACATGACAAACATAGGTACCATCCCAGAATCAATTGCCGTTAGAGTAAAAATAGGAGACCAACTCGTAGGAACTATAGAGGAAGCCTTCCTAGAAAAATTAAGACCGGGAGACGTTTTCTTATTAGGAGGAAACACCTATCAGTTCAAGTTCGCTCGAGGAATGGTAGCACAGGTGTCTGCATCAGCAAACAGACCACCAAACGTACCTGCATGGTTCTCAGAAATGCTTCCACTCTCATACGATCTAGCAAGCGACATCGGTAAGTTCAGAAGATTAATGAGTCAACAGTTCGATGCAAACAAAAAGAAGCCAGAACTCCTAGAATGGATCCACGAGTATCTCTATGTAGATCATATGGCAGCCGAGTCCATCTACAGCTACTTCGACGAGCAACACAAGTTCGCAAAAATCCCCTCAGATTCCAGAATTATTGTAGAGCACTACATCGATGGAACCGGAAAAAGATTTTCCGTCTTCCACGCCCTGTTCGGAAGAAGAGTAAACGATTGCCTGTCCAGAGCAGTAGCATTCGCAATCGCAAGAACCCAACATAAAGATGTAGAAATCGGCATCAGCGACAACGGCTTTTATATCATCGCTCCCGGAAAAGTAAATGTCCTAAAAGCATTCAAACTTCTACAAAGTAAAGACCTCAGAAAAGTAATGGATATGGCCATAGACAAAACCGAAGTCCTCAAAAGAAGATTCAGACATTGTGCAGCAAGATCATTAATGATTCTAAGAAACTACAAAGGGCGCAAAAAGTACGTAGGTCGCCAACAAGTATCCTCCATGATTCTCTTAAGCGCAGTCAGAAGAATTTCCCAACACTTCTCCATTCTTAAAGAAGCACGTAGGGAAGTCCTAGAAGATTTAATGGATATCGACAATGCAAAAATAATAGTAGAAAAGATAGAGAAGAAAGGCATCAAACTAGAGGAATTCACAACTGAAATACCTTCGCCTTTCGCCCTAAACTTAGTAACCCAAGGACAAACAGATATCATGAAAATAGAAGACAAAACAGAATTCCTAAGACGTATACACAATGAAATTCTAGCGAAGATTAGTTTACAAAAACGCTAACACTCACAATGAGTAAGAACCTTCAACTTCTTCTTACCGCCAAACTTTTCCATATAAAGTGGCATTGTATCCAACATCTGCTTTTTATATTCTCCATCTATAGGAAGCTCGTTAATGACAGAAACCCAATCAACATCAACCTCTTCAGAAATATTACCTGTAAACACTCGACCAGCACCCTCGATTAATTCCTTAACCCGCTTAGCCGAATCATTTCCAAACTCTTTCAATAAAGGAAACTTAGTAATGGCATTAACGCCAGCCTTCATGTACAAACCACATTCCTCAGTACGTCTTAAATTAGTGCCAGCAACAATCTCTATAGTAGGAAATTCAATCCGAACACGAGCAACCCATTTCAAAAACTCATCAGTGGTAGGGCCCTTAGAATAAGGACTACCCTTAACCGGTTTCAACGGATACATCGTAATCCGATCAATCTCATGCTCTTTAATGAAATCAAGTAGATAGTGAATATCAGAATAACTATCACCCAAACCAACAATAACTGCAATCGCTCGCCTAAAACCTTTCAATTTCTTAAACATATCACTGTAAGGCTTAATCGGTTTGCTTGGACACACCTTATCGTGAAGTGTAGGATGCAACGTCTCCATACTCCCACATACACCCTTCACATAAGGACGCAACTCCTCAATTTGAGATTCAGAAAATTCACCCAAATTAATCCAAACCTTTTCACCATACACCTCGCTAATCGTCTTAATATGTTCAACTAATTCAGGAAAGGGCATAATTGCTAAGCCGCCGGTAATAAATTCCAAAGGCCATCCGAATGTTTTAGAAAACAAAGCCTCCAATAAAACAGAGCCCATCGAACGTTTTGCTTTCTTAGGATTTCCCTGTTTGTGTTTAATAACTGAGCGATAACAAAAGTCACAATCAGCAATAGAGCAGTACCAACTCAAGAAAATACATCTGCCAGCAGTTGCCGAAGTATCAAAATGTTCAGCATACACTGCTGATGCCTTCTCCATCAACTCTTGAGTTTCCGAACTAAGTTCAACCTTTGAAAGCTCTACAAAATCGTCCGGATTATATTCTTCCTGCATACCCTACAAAAACAGCCCTCCTTATTTAAAAGTTAACAAAAACAATCGCTATTTTAAAGAAAAAGCACTTTCTCTAGCACATGTTTATCACCACAATAGCAAGGTATGCCTTCGATCCGCTAGAGGCATGGGACCAAATGCAC
Organism: Nanobdellota archaeon; assembly: GCA_027623355.1. Classification (GTDB taxonomy): domain Archaea; phylum Nanobdellota; class Nanobdellia; order Woesearchaeales; family JACPBV01; genus JAQBWB01. Next base: position 15,147 of record JAQBWB010000024.1, read on the forward strand.
ATCAAGAGGCTATCTAAAAAACTTAGCATCTCAGAATAGCATTGACGGAGCACATGCGGCAAAACTCTGGGACCTTTTTGAGAAGCGAGGAACTCCCAAAATGATCGACCAGTTTGGTCAATAGTATGTGCATAGCATCCTAAGGTCGAAATTCTTTCACCTTTCACAAGCAGGTGCGTTGCGAGGGG